>JANXNT010001354.1 GCA_025353985.1 Limnoglobus sp. | reverse complement strand
TTTCCTTGAGCGTTTTGCCATCCGCACTGCGAACGATGCACTTCGAAATTGCGGCATCAGTAACCGCGAACGCGGACTTCGCCCCCGTCGCCATTCGTTCATAGGCGGTCGTCTTCCCTTTAATCGCTTCGGTCGCAACGACGGTTTTGCCGGTGACTTTGTCGAACGTCGTCGCGATGCCGGTTTCTTCCACCGCAAGGAACTGCGGTTGTCCCGCGATCGCTTCGAGTGCGACGAGTGGCGCTTTCAACGCAACGCTGCCCGTCGGTTCGAACTTCGGCCCTTTGCCGAGTGGCAGTTTCCAGAGTTTGATCGGGCCGGTGGCATCCGAAGTCGCCAGCGTTTGGCCATCGGCGGAGATGGCGACGTACGCAATCGGCTTCGGATGTGCGGCCACCAGCACGCCCGCTGGTTGGCCACTTGAGATTGTCCACAACCGCACGGTGCCGTTCGTTTCGCCAGAGGCCGTCACATCGCCCGCGACTGACACCGCAGTGACAGCCGTAGTGCAACCGGCAAGCGTTTTCTCCGGGTTGCCATTGTTCCAGATGCGGACTTGCTTGTCGTTCCCGCCTGTGATGACCCGCTTGCCATCGGGGTGAATCGCGGCCACCGTTACGACATCCGCATGCGGCAACGCCTTCAACGGGTTCAACGGCAACGCCCACGTTTTGAACAATCCGTCGTCGCCCGCCGTGGCGATCTGCGCGCCGTTCGGGTGGAACGTCACCGCACGCACGGCTCCCGTGTGTGCGAAAAATTCGCCCTTCGTTTTGCCATCGCCGGTTGCGATCACCAAGAGTTTGCCGTCCGTCGTGCCCAACGCAACGAGCGTATTATTTGCCGCAATTGCCAGCGATTCTGCGGTCGATGCCAGTGGCGGAATTGCCATCACGGGCGCGCCGGTGATGGCGTTCGACCACTTCACCGATTTGTCGGCTGCGACCGTCAGCAGGTAATTCCCGTCGTTCGAAATCGCACTCAAACGCACCGGCCCGGTGTGGTCGAACAGCTTCTTCGAAGGCAACGCGGCAGTGGGCCAAACGCGAAGTAAGCCATCGGCACTCGTCGTGGTAACGTTGGCACCGTTGGCCGTCATGCTCATCGCTTCGATGGCTACCGGGCCGACACCCACCGTTGCGATGGGTAAGCCGTTCAGCGCATTCGTGACACGCAAAGTACGATCGACGCCGGTAGAAAGTATCGACTGACCATTCGGTGTCAGTGCCAGGCCCGTGACTGCGCCGATATGCCCCACCGATTCGCCGAGGGCTTTGCCATCGGCCAATGTCCAGACGCGAATTTTGCCATCGTCGCTCGCCGCGGTGAGCGTCTTTCCATCGGCGCTCACGGCGACTTTCGCGACCTTGCCACCCACCGCGATTTCGCGGCCCGGCTTACTCGAAGGCACGTCCCAGATCCGTGCGAAATTGTCCGCCCCACCGGAAGCGATCTGATCGCCGGCCGCGTTGAACGCCAGCGATAACACGAGGCTCTGGTGCCCCGCCGCCCCGGCCAGCGAACGCAATTCTTTGCCCGTGGCGGCGTCCCAAAGTTTGATGCTTTTGTCGAAGCTACCCGTGGCCACGATCTTGCCATCGGGACTGTAAGCGACCGCATAAATCGGGTCGGTGTGCCCCTTAAATGTGACCGTCGTTTTCAGTTCCGATTGAGGGACTTGCGCAACGAGACTCGCACTGAGTGCGAATAAAATAGCAGGAAATACCGTAAAACGAACAGCGTGCGACATCGAAAACCCTCGTGCGACAGGTGAGGCGGGCACAATCCGCCCGGCGGGAGTCTCAGTGTCGCACGAGTCGCAGCGAAGGTCAACGATGCAGTTTACTTTGGCTTGCGCTTTTCTTGGTAGATCGGGTCTTTCGGGTCGTCGGACACCTTCCAGACTTTGCCATCGCGCAGGTACATTTTCTTCTGTTCCTCACCGTTGAAGGGCCGTGCGCCGACGCGGCCGAACACGCCGATCTGGTGTCCGCTCTCGTCGACGGCCCGGTCGCGGTCGAGGCCTTTGCCGATGCCGAGAACCTTGCCGTGGTGCGGGATTTTGTACGTCGCCACGAGCTTCGGCGTCGGCCGTGGGCTGAAGCCTTCGTTGCCCGGCGTATCGGGCGACGTGAGTTGCACGACCCGCAACCCGTTCTTGCCGTCGGCCACGTAAGCAAACTCGCTGGTGTACGTGATGCCGAGTTTCACATCGCGCACGTCGTTCATCGCCCCACCCGCATTAAAGACCTGATCGAGCTTCGGCGCTTCTGGGTTGGTGATGTCCAGAATCACGAGGCCGCGCGATCCGGCGGCAACGTAGGCATAGGTGCGGGCCAGGTACACGGCGTGGCACTCGGGCAGGCGGATCAACGCCTTCGACACTGGCTTCGCGTAATCGGACGTGTCGAGAATTTTGAGGCCTTCCTCATCGACGACGTACGCATAGCGGAACTGCACTTGCACGCTCTTCGGCTTCTTGATGAACGGCTCGCCGATGACGGCCGTCACCACCGGCTTCAGCGGGGTGTCCATGTCCAGAACGACGAGGCCCGCATCGCAACAGACGTGCGCGTAATGGCCGACAATCTGCACGAAGCACGCCCCCTTCAGCAAGCCCTCGGGGTTGAACGTGAGTGCGCGTTTCAGGAAGTTATTGATCGGGTTGCCGTCGATCGTCGTTCCCGCCCCGATCAGGATTAAGCCTTCTTCTTTGTCGGCAACGTACAGGTACGCGAAGATCGAGTGAACGGGTTGTTCCTTGTTCGCCGGGTTCATTTTCCGCGTCGGGTCGACGGCCACCGTTGTCGGTGTCGCGACGTACTGCGCGTTCTTCGTTTCGACGTAAAACTTCTGCCCCATCGGCGACACGGGAGCCGTGGTAATCCGCTCGGCGAACGCCTTGTTGTCGATGAACGCAATGTCGAATACCCGCACGCCGTGTTCGCCGCACGCCGCATACAGATACTCGCCGCGGGCTTGTACCTGAAGCACTTCGCTCGTCTTGAACGGCTTCATTAGGCCAAAGGAAATATCGCGGCCAGGGTGTTCGAACGCCTGTTTCAGCACGTTGCCACCAATGACGTGTTTCGAGTAACTATCTGGGAACGCGGTGCGATGTAGCTCGCTGCCGATGACGGCTTGCGGTTCCTGTTGCTCGGTCACGGTCACAGCGAAAATGCCTTCTTCCCCGGCCGCCACCCACGCGAATTTACCGATGAAATTCAGGTAGTTCGTGCCGTGCATCAGCAGTTGCGCCATGATCGCGTTGTTGTCGTTCGCCTGCGAAACGTGGCAATCGGTGCATTGTTTCGTTTCACGCCAACCGCGACCGCGAACGGTGTGCGGTACGTTCGTACTGAAGGCCGTGCCACCGTAGCCGTCGCCGGAAATCGTCTGCTGCTGGACGTAGATATTCTCGCGGTTGCCGTTGTAACTTCCCACGTGAATGGCACACGACGAGCGTGCCGGGTTGACGCGGTTACCCGTCGCATCGCCATCGCGGGCCAGCATGTAGACATCGTCGCGTAACGTCTGAAAATTGTACGACGTGTAGTTGCGGTTCACGTTGCCGTCGGCGTGCAGGTTCGGCATCTTCATGTTTGCGCGTTGCGGCAAATGGCACCCAAAGCAACTCGGATTCCACGCACTATGGCACGCGATGCAACTCATGTTCGTACTGGAGTGCGCCACGCATTTATCGCCGCCTTCGGGCATGTCGCCGAAAACCATTTTGCCATCGGTCACGCGCACCGTTTTCGCGAGCGCCGACTTCGCGTTATAGCGAGGGTGTTTGTCGTCGATCGTGTCGCGCGTCTGGACCATCTCCCAGCGCACGCCCTTTTCGACCATCGAATTTTGGAAGTAGCGTTTCTTGCCGTTGCCGAGGTCTTCGACCTCGAAGCGTCGCTTGCCGAACGCGGTCTTGAGTGCCGCCAGGTTCCGCCCGCTGCCATCTTCGGACGATGTATAGTGTGCCGGCCCCGAGGTGCGGAGTGTCGTGTATTCGGTCGAGGTACCGTGACAGTCAATGCAACTGATTTCCGTCGCGGCACGCACTTCCATCTGCAAGCGATTGTTACCGTGCATGTCTTGTACGAAGTGGCAATCGACGCAGTGCATCCCCTTTTCCATGTGAATGTCCATCAGGTGAACGGGCTGCCCGGATCGGCATTTGTCGAACTCGCGCTCGGCGGTATTCGACGCCTTCGCGGTGTCGTGCGGCTTCT
>JANXNT010001349.1 GCA_025353985.1 Limnoglobus sp. | reverse complement strand
ACCACACGCTGTCGAAGTCCAGTTCGCAACGGCGTTCCACCATGCCGAAGCGAACCACTTGCTCGCAGGTGGCTTGGCATTGACGCTCGCCATCGGGGGGTTCGCAATCGCGTATTCGAAGCACAAAGCGGGCACGTTGCTCGCCTTCGGTGGGCCACGTTGGCTCGGGAAACTGCTTCAAAACAAGTATTATTTCGACGAACTTTACTCGCGAATTTTCACGAAACCGACAATCCGTACCGCACAATCCATCGGTGCGTTCGACAAACGACCCACTGACAAAACCGAGACACGGCGGTTCGACTTCCGCACGCTCGATGGCATTGGAAACGCGATTTCGGACGTTTCCGCGTTCGGCGGCACGGTGCTGCAACGGGTGCAAACCGGCCAACTTCGGCAGTACGTGTTGGCGTTGGGGTTGACGGTCGTCGCCGCGTTGGGGATTCTGTTCGTTCGAACTCGATAGTTTTCAGGAAGGACATGCGCCGGATGGACGCCCGCGAACTCGACATGATCTGGCTGTCGGCACTGGTGTTTATGCCAGCCGCGTTCGGGTTGTTGCTGCTGATTATCCCCTCGCGATTCCGCGAAGCGCTGCGCTGGGTGGCGCTCCTCGGCACGGCCATCACGCTCGCGATTTCACTGTGCGTGTGGGTCGATTATTACCGCGTACTCGAATTTCATTCGGATCGCACCGAGCGTTCGATGTACCACCCGCAGAGCCGCCTCGACGCACGCGTGCTTCGCCAACAAACGAACTCGGCCGCACCGGTGCCAGGGCCGTTCCTCAGCCACGATCTCGTCGTGATTCGCCCATGGATTCGCGCGTTCGATGTCAATTACAGCCTCGGCGTCGATGGCTTAAATCTGGCGCTCATAATTCTGACATCGCTCGTAACGATGCTTGCGATCGTGGCGAGTTGGAAAATCGAGAACCAGCTGCGCGGCTACCTAATCTTGTTACTCACGCTCGAATCGGGCGTGATTGGGGCGTTTCTGAGCCTCGATCTGTTCCTCTTTTACGTCTTTTATGAAGTCGTGTTGTTGCCGATGTACTTCCTGATCGGCGTCTGGGGCGGCGGGCGAC
>JANXNT010001311.1 GCA_025353985.1 Limnoglobus sp. | reverse complement strand
GCCTGCGGTGCTGTTGGTGATACCGGTCGCGGTACCCGGCGTGATTGTCACGCTGCCGGCGTTCAGGCCGAAGTTCGTCGCGTTAAGAATATCGAGGATGCGCGTATTGAACGCCGTCGTCGTGTTGCCGGTGTTCGTGTTGGTGATCGACAGTTGGTATGTCACTACGAAGCCATCGGTGGCGATGGCTGCTTTGACGATCTGAATGTTCGGCTCGACGACGGTCACGCGGGCCGTCGGCAGGTTCGTCGGGTCCGCAGGGTTAACGAGGATCGTCGCTTCGCCGTTGCCGAGGCCATCGCCGTTGGCATCGTTGACGACGTCGATGTAGACGTTGTTTGCGAGCACCGTGACGTAGTTATCGCGGTTCGTTCCCGCCTGATTGCTCGTCTCGTTCGTCACGAGCACGTTGTACTCGATCACCACATATTCGACGTTGTTATCGCGGTCCGCGTTGGTAATGTCGCCGAGGCGGAAGAAGACGTCCTGGCCACTGTCGTAGATGATCGGGTCGCCGGTTGCGCTGCCGGTGTTCAGTAATGCGATGTCCCCATCGCTGAAACTTCCCGTAAGCGACGACGACAACAGTGTCGCGAGCGACGTCTCGTTCCCGGTGATACCGGCCCCACCGAGCGTACTCGAAGTGAGGTTCGCGCCGTTCGATGAGATGAACCCGTAGCGGGCGGTGCCGTCGTTGAGGAACGACAAGCCCGTCGGCAGGAAGTCGCGAATCTGCACGTTCGACGTCGGCACACCCGTTGGCGTTTCACCGAGCGACACGTAGACGCGGTAGCGGACGACTTCGCCGATGGCGACGTTCGAACCCGCCGTGTGCGCTTCTGAAGTCGCGACGAGCGATTTGCGAATGACCGGCGGCGATTCGATGACGGCATCGTCTAGCAAGCGATAATCGTTGAGCGCACCGCTGTTCAGCAAGCCATCGGCCCCCGTACGTTCGGTGCTGGAAGCGTTGTGAATGGAGCGAGTGCCGGTCGTGCCATCGAGGCTGGACCAGCGCGTCTCGGCGGTGTTCGTAACGAGTTGCCCCGTCGAGCCGGTGAAGTCCGTACCGCGAACGGTAACGCTGATCGTCGCGCCCGGTTCCATATCGACATCGAGACCCGCTGCGAAGGTTAAAACGCCACTGCCATCGATGGTGAAGTCGGCGAGCGTTGCGGCGCGTGCGGTGCCGTTGAAGCGGATCACACCGGTCGAAGTCGCGGACTGAAGCGCGACGCCACCGCTAAAGAAACTGACGGGAATCGGGTCGTTCAGCGAGACTTCGTAAGCCGTCGTGCCACTGCCGGTCAGTACGATACGGTAGTCGATTTCGTCGCCGGCATCGCCGCGAGTGCGTTGGCCGAACGTGCCACCCGCGGTGAAGTTCGCCACGTCTTTCACCGGCGTGACCGTCGGCTCGACGATCGTGATCGGCGTGAGCGTACCCGAAACGCCGCCACCGGTCGTGTTCGATTGACCAGCAGACACGCTCGTCAGAGTCGCAGTATTGTTCGTCCACTCGAAGCGAGCGCTGTTGTTCCGCGTACTCCCGGCCTGGTTGTTCGCGGTGCCCGATGCGCCGTTCGTGTTCAGCACGATGGCGCGATAGGTGATGGTGATCGTTTCCGTTACCGCGTTATCGGTGTTGCTGTTCGTAATGTCGCCGAAGCCGAACGTGATCGTGCGGGCACTGTTCGTGATTGTCGTGTTCGCAGGGTTATTGCCAGCGCTCGGGGGCGTGGTCACGACGACGCCGGAAGAAGTCGTCACGCTGAGCACATCGACGAAGGCGAGGCCGTTGTTCAGCGTGTCGATGATCGCACCCGCAGGCGTGAAACCTTCAGGAACGGTCAGCGTGAGTGTGTACGTGACGTACTCGCCGATCGTTGCCTGATTCGCCGTATTGTTGCCCGGTGCGGTGAATTCGGTCGAATCCAATGTCTTCGCCACTAGCGGCAATCGCGTCGTCACTGTGGCAATATCGGTCGGATCGCTCGCCCCCGGCACTTTGGTCGGATCCGTAAGGTCGTCGCCGCCTTCGCTGTTCGAGTAAATCGGCACGACCACCGTATTCGTGATCGTCTGGTTCGGCGTTACGGTGTTCAACAGCGTCACATCGTAAAGTACGACAACGGTATTCGAGCCATTGTCGATTGCGCCCGCCGTGCGGGTACCGCGGCTCAGTGCGCCGATGTGGCTGTCTTCGCTCGCGCCGCCGATGTTCCCCGCCGAGTAATTATCGACGAGCTGAATCGCGATCGCACCCGTCAGCGGGTTGTAAGTGATCGTGTAATCGGTCACCGGCGTCAGCACCGTGCCGTCGCCGCGAATCACGCGCAGGTTGGTTGCCGGGTTGAACAAGGTACGGTCGTACTGCGGCTGAATCGTGTCGGTTAGGTTCACATCGAAGGCGTCGCCCTTGCCGCTGTTCTGCACCACCACCGCGTAACGCACCGTGTCGCCCGCATCGACCGGGAGGTTCGCTGGCGTGATGTTCTGCGCGCCGATACTGTTCGACTGCGTCGCGTTGAAGATCGCATTCGTGCCCGAAAGCACGGTGCCGGCGCGGTTAATCACCGTACTGGCGACGTTCGTTCCAATGGCGGGGAGTGCGACGTTTGTGCCGCCGAAGTTGATCTGGTTCGACCCCGTGCCGACGGTAAAGCCCGTGTTGCGACCCGCTGCGGTGCCTTTCTGCACCGTCACGAATGGCCGCACCAGTTCGAAGCGGCGCAGGTCTTCGACCGTGGTCGTGCCCGCGTTCGTCGAACCCTCCGAGATGCGCAACTGGTTCGTCAGGAACAAGTCCGACGAGAACGGCTGATTGCCGACGACGAACGTGACGAGGACGGAAATTTGCGTCGAGCGGCGTTGCGTGTCGTCTTGCGTGCCGAAGTTTAGAGTGATGCTGTTCGCCACCGAATCGACGGTAAGCGTCGGGTTGCGACCCGCCCCGTTGGCAGGTGCGAAAGTGTTGAAGTACGTGTCGTCGGTCGGGTTCGCCCCCGCCGCATCGACGACGCCGACTTGCCCTGGCAGGAAACCATAAGCGGACGGATCGCGAACGAACGTGAACGGACCCGAATCGTCGACGTCCATCACCGGTAGCGGCGGGAAGTCGATGAGCCGGAGTTGTTCGAAACTGCTGATCGGCAGTGTGTACGTCAGGCGATACGTCACGCGGTCGCCGGGCTGAATCGATAGCGGCGGGTCGGTTGGCCCCGCTGGGGGAACGGTCTGGCCGTTGATCGCGTAGATCTGTTTCTCTTGCACACCGTACGGAATGACGACGCTCGTACCGCTGTCGTCGGAGCCGGTGCCGATGATCGTTGGCACGGCGGCGTTGATCGTGCTCGTCAGCAGTTGGTCGCCGATGATGCCATCGCGGCCTGCGGTTCGCGGATCGTTGACGGCGTTCGAAAGAATGTCGCCTTGGTCCACGCTCGCATCGTTGGAGCCGCCGTTCGCGGTCCGGTACGAGTCGCTGAATTCCTTGCTCACTTCGGTGTAAAACACGATCGTGCCAGTGGTGCCACCGAACTGTTGGCTACCGAGTAAGTTGTTCGTCGGGCCGGTGCCATCGTTGCCGACTTCGCCACCGACCAACCGCCCCGCATTCGTACCGAGGCGTGCGATGAGTTCCTTCGAAATATCGAACCGTAGCGCGGTCGTACCGACATCGCTCGTGAGGCCATCGGCTTGCACGCTCGCGGCGAGGTTGTTAAACACCGCAGGCGAAATCGTGCCCGTCGCAGGGCCATCAACGGGGAAACTCGTCGGGTCGGCCGCGACGACCGAGTTGTAGCGCCGCTGATAATCGATGACCGAGCTACCCCGGAAGTTACCCACCGTATTTTGGCGACTGCCGTTCGGCGACCCGGTGAGGAAGGCGTTGTTGACGTCCATCGCCGGGAAGGCATTGATGGT
>JANXNT010001307.1 GCA_025353985.1 Limnoglobus sp. | reverse complement strand
CGTTGCCGCCGCTTGTCACGGGTAGTCGCTCGCTGTTGCCGCCGATTCTCGGACAGCCAAACACGGTGATTCTCGCTGGCAATCGCTCACTCGACACGCAAGAACATGCGGGTGGCCGATTCACGTGGGGCAACTCGATCTCCACCGATAATTCGCTCGGCATGGAGTTTACATACCTGTTCCTCGGCACGCGCACCTTCAACGAACCATTCGCGGAAAATCTGTCGCGCTACCCCGTGATCGGTCGCCCGTTCCACAATGCCCGCACCGGAAAAGACGACGTGTTGATTACCTCGTTCCCTGGCGTGATCAGTGGCTTGGTGAACGTGAGTACGACTACGCGGGTGAGTGGCTGGGAAGTCACCGGCGTGGCACACGTCCATAGTGGGCCGCGTTCGCACGTCAGTATTCTCGCGGGCTATCGCTACTTTCAAGCGAATGAGGGGCTGCGCGTCGAACAGACGGCGTACCGTATTCCGTCGTTCGCGAATCCGGGAATCGTGTCGACCGTTGCCGACCAAATCGATGCGCACAACCGTTTTCACGGCGGCCAACTCGGGCTAGAATCGGCATACTCGCACGGCTCGCTGTTCGTCGAAGTCGTCGGCAAAGTGGCACTCGGCCGCACGATTGAAGTGCTTCGCACGAGCGGTCAAACGTCGATCATCACGGCGGGTGCCGCACTGCCGTTGTTGCAATCGTACCCGTCGGGGGTGCTCGTGCAAGCCTCCAACAGTGGCCGAATCGTGCGTTCGGCATTCGCGGTTCTTCCCGAAGCGCAAGTGAAATTCGGCTTGAAATTCAACGAAAATTCGCGAATGTACGTCGGCTACAACTTCCTCTACCTCAGCGACGCAATTCGCCCCGGCGATCAAGTCGATCGCACGCTCGACCCCAACGGCATCTCCGTCGTGCCGAGTTCTGCCAACTCGCAATTGCTCGTACAAGAGCGCCCCGCCGTGCTGTTCCACCGCGGCGACTTCTGGGTGCAAGGCCTCACGTTCGGCCTCGATTGCCGGTATTAATTCATGCTCGCATAGGCGCGTTCGGCGGCAGCGACACCGAAGCCCGGTTCGACGCTTCCACCCGCGCCGCGTAACACTTGTTCGAGTGCCGACAACACGAGTAGCACGCTGCTCGGCTTGCTGTTGTA
>JANXNT010001287.1 GCA_025353985.1 Limnoglobus sp. | reverse complement strand
TCGCATCGTAGCCGAACGTCTGCGTCTGAACCGTTGTGCCGCCCGAGGTTTTCCACGTCTCTGCTGTCGTGCGATTATTGGCGTCAAAACTGTATTCCCGCACCCGACCGAGCCGATCCGTAATCGATGTGACGTTGCCATTTTTATCGCGCGCATACGTCGTCGATTTCCCTCGCGGGTCGGTCTGCTTCGACATCCGATGCGCTTCGTCGTAGGCCCACGTCGTGGTGTTATTCACGGGGTCGGTCAGCGAAACGAGATTCCCAACCTTATCGAATGCAAACGCGGTCACGCCGCCGAGCGCGTCGGTCAACGAGGTGCGTTCGTTGCGGGCGTTATACCCGTAACTCGTCGTGTGGCTGAGCGGATCGGTGACGCTCGTCATTTTTTAACAGTGAAAAGAAATTAAGTATGTCTTTTGCCAAGAAGTTATACTCAGTCTTATATGCCTTCTTGACTACAATTTGACCAGAATACTCCTCATCAAGCATCATAATGATAAGACTTCCCATCAGTGTGTCACCAATTGGCAAAACAACAGCCGGGTAATTATCGTCTAGAATGTCAATTGATTTTTCCAGTTCTGCGCAGATATGTGTGGCGCCAATACCGTATAGACATGTCAATTTGTCATAAGGCGAAGTAGAACCGATGGAAACAATGTTTGGTTCGTCAAAAAAACCTCCGTTGTAGTCAAGTAAAAAACGCCTATAAGATTGAGGTAGTATATTGCCAATTCGCGTTTCCATCATGTCAACACTAGATTCATCAGGCAATGAAAATCGTTTATTGTTATGTTTGATATAAATTTCATCAATGGTACTCATATTGCAATTTCCTGTTTGGAATTCAGTTTCTGTAAGCTACAAAGTCCTGAAATTTTATGCTCCGTAACGTTCAAGCAAATTTGTGCCTGGCGCATATTCATGCAAACCTGTTTCGTCACAGTAACCACTTCCATCTGATACTGGCAGAGTCTTGCGCTCGGTTCCAGGAATAAATCTAGGGCCTACGAAAAGACCTCCAGGAATATATTTCCCATACTTCTTCTCTGCTTCTTGTCGATGATCCTCTACTTGCTCATCACTGATTTCGACTTTTTGACCTTTTCTAGGTCCGGCAACATATTCTCTGTAAGAATAATAAAACAGTGAACCAACTCCAGATCGTTCTTTCACGACAAATACTGAGCCATCATATGATACGAAGTAGTACGGCGAATTCACAGGTGTATAGTCTGCATATCCAATACCTAGCATTTGCAAGACGTCTCTGATACTCATGTACACGCCGATCTTGATTGCTGGCTTTGCTGCGGCTGCTTTTAACGCTGCACGCGGCTGCGCTGCAGACCCTTGGTGAGCAATTCGTTTATGCTTGTCAGTCTCGAGGAGTTCCATTGTGCTACAACCTGATGTACCGGCGTGATTCCAAGTGTACCCTTCTGGCCTTTTCCAAGATGGATCTTTAAGTGATTTTCGCATCGCATCATCTGCTGCACTAAAGTCTGAACTGTCGCCTTTTATCTGTGGGATTGTAACTGTCGCAGCTGCCGAGTTTCCTTGCCAGTACCAGCTTTGGGGCAGCCCACCTGGCTTGATGTGATTGTCTTTAAATTCTATCTTTGCACCAGCAACACCTTTAGTACGGTTATGTTCCGAGTCGTCATATTGAAACGTACCATTTCCTTTTTCACCATCAATCCACGTGCCACGTGCATCGGATGGCAAATGTGCCTTCCCGCTCGGATCGGTCGCTCCGGTTACTGCGTTGCCCACGTAGCGGGCCAGATTCACATCGCTTGTGGCGAATCGCTCGGAGTCTTCGCTCTGGAAGCGACCGTTGGCGGTGTCGTACATGCGGGCGCGGCTGCATTGGAGACCGATGGCGGAATCCCCCTCGCGGCCGGTGTAGGCGTAGCGATCCACGGGTTCTCCGCCCAAAAATGCGCCGAAAGCGGTGTAGTCGATGGCGTTGGTTGTGTTGCCCGAATTGTCAATGATCGTTCGCACGCTGCCGAGATTATCTGTTGCATACCAGCGTACCGCACCGGCGGCGTCTTGTCGAGCGAGTGGTGCGTCAAAACTGGCTCCGAACATGCGTCGGGTGGTGACGTTCCCCTCACCGTCGAGATCGAGAATCGTGTCGAAGTTCTCGGTGCCGATGGCTCCGGGTTTCGTCGTGTCCCAACCATCGACGACATATTTTTCAACGGACGCGGTTCCGCTGATCGTGGAATCTCGCTCGATGCGGTTGCCGAAGGCATCGTATTTGTAGGTCACCGACACCCCGGTGTCACTCGTTGCGTTCGTCATCTGTCCGCGATAATCGTAGGC
>JANXNT010001271.1 GCA_025353985.1 Limnoglobus sp. | reverse complement strand
CAGTCACCTTCAACAACACAGGGTCGTGGTGTGTGTTCGAAACACGGCGCTTCGCGCGCCCGGAATCAAGGTTCTGCGTCGCGTCTCGAAGACTCCCCACGACTTCCCATGGTTCCACCATGGGCTGATAGAGCGACACCTTCAGTGTCGGGGTTCCGTCCTGAAAGGACCGCTCACGTAGCCCATGGTGGTACCATGGGATGGGGCAGCACAAAATCACGCCGCACGCCGGAATTGCGGTTTCTGAACCGGCTTGCCCAGTACGGCACGATAGACATTGTGCGTCTTCGTGGCGGCGGCTTCCCATGTGTATTTCGCGGCATGGGCGGTACGTGCGGCAGGCGAATACATATCGCTTACTTCATTCAACGCGATGCGGTTCATCGTGTCGCGCCATGCGGGAACATCGTGTGGATCGAGGTAGTTGCCGAACTTGCCGACGACTTCGCGCACGGCCATTGCCGAGGTCGAACAGACGACGCGGCTCCCGCAAGCGAGCATCTCGATTGGGGGCAACCCGAACCCTTCGTAGTGCGACGGGTACAACAATGCCGTCGCGCCGGCATAGACGGTGGGCAAGTCGTTGTGGGCGACGTAGCCGATGTGCATCGCGCCGATATGGCGGGCCGTCGTTTCGTAGAAATCGCGTTCTTCGCTCGATTTCCAGCCCCACGGGCCAGCCAACACGAGCGGGCATCGTTCGCGAACTGTCGCTGGTAGGTCGGCAAATGCCTTTAGCACGACCATGAGATTTTTGCGTGGCTCGACCGTACCGACGCACAAAAAGTAACTATCGGGCAGGCCGAGCCGCTGCCGTGTGGCATCGATATCTGTCGGCGATCGCGGATAAAATTCGTCGCCGATGCCGTTGTGTATCGCGGTCACTTTGCGCGCGGATAAGCCGATGATCTCGATCATCTCGCGGCGAATTTCTTCTGAGACAACGACCACATGCGCCGCTCGCCGGATGGCGGTTTCGAAGTGGCGTTCGTGATGGCGAACCCGATCGATCGGGTGCCATTCGGGGTGCAATAACACCGAAAGATCGTGAACCGTTACCACCGTTGGCAGTGGCGACGACAGCGGAATAAAGTTTGGCTCGTGATACAAATCGTAGCCAAACGAACGGCATTGTCGCGCGAAATGAATTTCAATCGCGACCTTCGCCGCATGTTTCGCGGTCGTCGAAATCGTGGACTTCACCCGCGCCGCAATGGTTCGCGTTCCAGTGTCGCACGCGGATTTTGGCGACAACAATCGGTTCGCAAACGTGGCGACTTTACCGAGCGTTTCGCCGGGGTAAAGCGAGAAGGAATCGCCGCGAGAATCAGCCGCAAGTTGTTCGTGAAGGCGTGCCACATAGTGGCCGACACCCGTTCGCGTTTTGAGCGCCGCTAGGCCGTTAATTACCACACGCATCGGTTCGACCTCGTGGGTAACATCCGTGCGTGGTAGCGGACAATCAGATTCTCCGGTAGGCGTACGAGGTACGAACAGATCGCCTTTGCCACCGCGATGGCGTGTGCCCGATTGCGCGAATCGCGAGTGATGATCGCACGCAGAATCGCCTGAAACAGCTTGATTACAAGAATAATCGCAGTCCAGATGGCCAGAAACGGATCGCCGTAGCGCAGGCTGGTGACGGCGCGATTGCGTTCGACGTGAAACGCGAATGTCGGTGTGGTGTCACCGGCGGCGGCCCCGTGAACATGGCGCACGAGCGAGCGCGGCGCGTAGACGGTGCCGTGTCCACTGAGCCTTGCCCGCCAGCCCGATTCGAGATCTTCGTAGTACAAAAAATAGCGTGGGTCGAGCACGTTCCCCGCACGATCTTCGCGGGCGCTGACTGCTGCACCGCAACCGGCGAAGATCGGGCGGCTCACTTCGAACTGCCCGCAATCGTCTTCGCGAAAGCCGAGATCGGCACCGCGACCATCGCGCAACAACACGATTCCCGCGCTGTTAATAATGGTCGGATTCGCGGCAAACACGAGCTTCGACGCCACCGCACAACCGGGGTTTTCCGCCATGACGATGAGCAGTTCTTCGAGCCAAAACGGGTCGGGGATTGTGTCGTTGTTGAGCAAGATTTTCGTGCGGCCATGCGCGTGTCGGGCAGCCACGTTGTTGCCTTCCGCGAAGCCGACGTTGGTCGATAATCGAACCAAGCGACACCAAGGAAATCGTTCGGGAATGATCTCGTACGAACGATCGCTCGACGCATTATCGACGACGATCACTTCGTAGCAATGTCGCGATAACGACTGTCTTTCCAGTGCTTTTAGGCAATTGGCGAGATGGATCCCGCCGTTGTAATTGACGATTAAAATCGAAACGGGAGTACCGTCCATTTCCGGTTCCTCCTCGTGTGGCGAATCAGGCGGCGACGGTTTGTTTCACTTCGTCGCGAACGCTTTGCTTGTACATCGCGGCGATTTCCTTCGCAGATCCCGACGCGACGATGCGGCCGTGTTCGAGCCAGATCGCCTTTGTGCAAAGTTTCTCGATGGAAGCGAGATCGTGGCTGACCATCACCATCAAACTCGCGTTGGCCATCATGTCCTTCATGCGTTGCCCGGCCTTGTTTTGGAACGACAAGTCGCCGACGCTGAGCACTTCGTCGATGAGCAACACTTCGGGTTCGATGGCCGTGGCGATCGAGAACGCGAGCCGGACCGCCATGCCCGCGGAGTAGTAGCGCACGGGCGTGTCGAGGAAGTCGCCGAGTTCGCTGAAATCCTCGATTTGTTTTTGTTTGGGGCGTAGCGTGCGTGGCGTTTCGCCCTGGAGATACGCACGATACATGATGTTCTCCCGGCCCGTCGCATCCGGTTCGAAGCCGAGCGTGATGTCGAATAGCGAGCAAATTTTTCCTTCAACGAGGCGCGTACCATGCGTCGGCGGATAGACCCCCGCGAGCATTTTCAGGAGCGTACTTTTGCCCGCGCCGTTGTGGCCGATGATGCCGATGCGTTCGCCGTCTTTCACCGAAAGATCGACATCGACGAGCGCCGGTACGCGAACGAGCGGGTTGCGGCTGTTCATGAACATGCCGTTAAGCAAGAACTCCTTCAGCGACAGGCGTACCGCCTTTCGCAGAGTGAATGTCAACGACACATCCTTCAATTCAATTTTCGCCATCGTTC
>JANXNT010001265.1 GCA_025353985.1 Limnoglobus sp. | reverse complement strand
TGCAAATTGCACTCCTATCACGGTTTCGACAACAGGTGCGTTCAAATACTCCATAGAGCCCCGAAATCGTCATCAGTGTGTGCGGATCACATTACGTCTGAACTAAACTTCGAACAGACACAGGGCACATTCTACGCGACTCGTGAATTCGGGCTTTATTTTATTCGTCACTACAAAACCGATCTTGGGCGTATTGGCTGTACTCGAAGAGTAGCTCTTCGCCGGGCGCGATGTCGCGGAGTGTGCGGAGGAAAAGCGTGTGGCCGTCGACTACTTTTTCGAGGTTTGGCGCGTCGGAACTGTGGTTGACCATACCCGCGAAGCCGATGGGAATGAGTAGCTGATCGCCGATGCGGAACTTGTAGGCATCCGCGTAGGCGGTGCAACGGTCCGCGAGCGAATCGCGGTCGATGAGAATGCCGATCGCCATCAGCGTGTCGCCCACCTTCAGTGGATGAGCGGCAAACAGCCCATAACCGGCATCGTCGATGCGCGATCTCGCGATGAAGAAGCGAGTATCGATTTCGTTCATGTTTTGACACCGTGAATAACCGCCACGATCATCTTACCCAATCGCCCAGCGCTTTCGCCGTATCCGGCGAAAATGGCTCAAGTTATGGCCGCACGAACACCTTGTAGTTCGATGCGATTTTCGGTATCATTTTATAATGAAAACGGCGACGGAAACCCCATTCACCGAATCGCGGTCCCCGCTCGACGAGAAGCGTTTGCTCGTATCCATCGTTGGAACCGAAGTCGTTGTCTTGCCTGAAAATAAGTCTGCGATTCGCGCGCTCGATCGGATGGCCCGTACTCTCGCGAAAGCGGGCCGCATTCGCACGCCGTTCGCCCCACTGACGCTGCATGGCTCGCCGGGCACGGGAAAGTCGCACTTGGCGAACGCGCTGCTGCGGCTCGTGATCGACATGCCGACGGTTCGCACGGTGCAGGCGATCCCCGCGAACGACATCGACCGCGATGCCGACGAACCGATCCCGCTCATCGATGATTTCCTCGCCTGCGATCTACTCATCATCGAAGATTTGCAACACCTGCCAAAACCGTCGGCACTGCTGCTTTGCCGCCTCCTCGACCATCGCGCCACCCGCTATTTACCCACGGTCCTCACAGCAAACGCGGGTCCAGCCGGGCTGACGTTTCTGCCACGCCGACTGACGAATCGGCTTGCGGGTGGGTTGGTCGTGCAGGTCGAATCGCTGTCGCCCAAGTCGCGCCGCGAACTCGTTACGTTCCTCGCGGAACGGCGCAAATTGTATCTTTTGCCCGAAGCGATCGACTGGATTGCGGATCGTTCGCCAGGTGGCGGAATTCGCCCCGCAATCGGGTTGCTCGAATCGCTGAAAACGCAAGTGGGCAAGTCGCGGAAACGGCTCGACCGCGATGCCGTGGCCGCGATACTCGCACCGGACGAAGTGAATCGCGTCCCCGCAACGGTGGCTCGCATCATCGGCAAAGTCGCCGCCGCGTTCGGCATCAAGCCCAAAGAACTCGTCGGCAAATCGCGGCTCCGCACGATCTTGTTACCACGGCAAGCCGCAATGTATCTTGTGCGTACGATTGTGAAACTGCCGCTAACCGCGATCGGTAAGCAGTTCGGCGGGCGCGACCACACGACCGTGATGAACGCGATCCAGAAACTCGAAGCCTCGATGAAAGACGACGCGAAACTGAAGCGCACGATGAAGCATTTACGGGCGGAACTCGAATGACGCGCACCCTGTGGAAAACCCGTTGCGCGATTGGCGCGCGATTGTTGCGCACCGATGACAATGAGTGCGTTCGCGATGAGACAACAGTGGCCGTCGGTTTCCATCAACACAGCGCGCCAAACGATCATCAGACGCGCAACGGGTTATCCACAGCAAACGACGCGATGCAACCCGATGCTCGTACGCAAGTAACGTCGCCAACAGTCGTGTGCGCGCCAGAGAAGCGCAGCATATTACTACGGCTACTAGATTTAAATTAACTAAAGAATCAGAAAGAAGAACAGACACCGAAGGAGTGGAGATCTTGTTAGCCCGACGCGCAAGCGAGGGATGTTATTCTTGTAGCTGGCCTCTATGAGGCCGGTGAGGCAACCGGGGTCACAGACCCCAGCTACAAGACCTGGCTTGTTAGCCCGACGCGCTAGCGAGGGATGTTATCGTTACTGTGATGGCCAGCGAGGCAACCGGGTTAAAGTGCATTCTTGTAGGTTCCCCTCGCTTGCGCGTCGGGCTAACAAGATCCCAAACAAAATAAAGTCAGATACCCCCTTGAACTCTGAGGACGCCGAATGAAGATCCAATGCCAACGGGAAACGCTGCTTGCCGCCTGCCAACTCGTGGGAGTGGCGGTTGCGGCCCGGACGACGAAACCGATCTTGTCGAACATCAAAGCCGTGGCCGATGCCGAGTCGCTCACGCTGATGGCGACCGACCTCGAAGTCGGCGTGCGCTACGAACTGCGTGGCGTGCAGGTCAAAGAAGCCGGTGAGGCGATCCTTTCGCCGAGCAAACTCATTTCGATTCTTCGCGAATCGCACGACCCGGACATTACGATTAATAGCGACAGCGAAGGGACGCTGATCCGCACGACGAACGGCCGCTTCCAGATGCCGAGCGGCGAGCCGGACCAGTTTCCGGACATTCCTGCGTTCACCGGCGTGACGAACTATCACGAGATCACGGCGGGCGTTCTCCGCACGATGATCAAACGCACCGCGTTCGCCGCCGACCGCAAAGAAGGCACCGCACGCTGGGCCGTTACGGGCATTCTGTGGGAAGCCGAAGAGAAGCTGGCGCGGCTGATTGCCACCGATACGAAACGTTTGGCGCTCATCGAAGGGCCTGCCACGAGCCACGGCGAAGTCAAAGACGTCAAGGGCCAATCGTACCTTGTGCCGCAAAAAGCGATCCAGTTACTCGAACGTAGTCTCCACGACGATGGCGAGATCATCCGCATCGCGCTGAACGCGAACGAAGCGATGTTCCAAACCGAACGCGCACTCATCCACACCGTGCTGGTGCAAGGCAAGTTCCCGCCGTACCGGGACATCATCCCGAAGAAGCCACCTGTCAGCGTGCAGTTGCCCACCGCCGAGTTCCTGTCGCGCGTTCGCCAAGCCGCGATCATGATCGACGAAGAAACGAAGCGCGTCGATTTCAAGTTCGAGCCAGGCAAAGTCACGCTGAAAGCACAGGGTGCGGAGACCGGTTCGAGCGAAGTGACGATGGAACTGCCAGACTTTAAGGGCGCGAATGTCGAGATCGCATTCGACCCACAATACCTGATCGAAATGCTCCGCGCCGTCGAAGGCGAGCCGTTTTTGAAACTCGAAATGACCGACGGCCAGCGCCCCGCCGTCTTCCGCGTCGGCGATTATCTGTACCTCGTAATGCCACTGGCAAACTGATCGTGCCAGTCGTGCCAGCGTGCGGGTTCCCCTTGCTTGCGCAGCGGGCTAGCAGGAATTGGACGGGCAGCAGGAATTGTTCTTCGTTTGAAACGGATACCATGGCCGACCCTAAGCGAGTCGAAACTGCGCCGGAGAGCCTCGCCG
>JANXNT010001259.1 GCA_025353985.1 Limnoglobus sp. | reverse complement strand
GCATCATGCCGACTTGCGGCGATCCCATTTTGCACGCAGATACGCGACTTGCCGCATCCGGGTTTCTTCGGGGGCGTCGGCTTGGAACGCCAGCGTTTCGCCGGTGATTTGCTCGAGCAAACGATACGAGAAATGGCGGGTGTCCAGATCGCGTCGCTCAAGTGCATCGAGCAGCACCGGCAATGCATCCAGCCCACGCTTCGCAAGTTCGTGCCACGCCTCGGACCAATTGTCTTTGTCTTTTAGTTGATCGACGAAACGGCGCATTTTCTCGTAATCGATCATCTGCTGCGCGCTCGAACTGAACTGCCCGGCAGAGGTATCTTCATCGCGAATCGGCGTCGCCAACGGGCTGTGTAGCGTCGAACTCATCACCGGCGGGTTTAGGATCGTCGTCGGTTTGTTGGCGATTGGTAGCCCGCTGTTCGGTGTCGGTGGCTTCGGCGGTTCGTCGTCGCCATCGGTCTCGGCGTTCGATGGCAGATACAAGCTGAATACCGCGTTCGGCGGCACGATTTCCGGCGACGGCGCGGGCGGCACGATGCGCGCCGGCACGGGCAGTACCGACGAACGGTACTGCGTCGGCACTTCGTTCGGCATCAGCACCGAAAGCGGAATCGGGTCGTCCGCGAACGTGTTGCCGAGGTATTCTCGAATCGCAATCGGGTTGCGTTTCACTTCTTCCGGAGTACCGTGCGCGACGACTTTCCCATCTTTAATCAGGTAACTACGATCCGTAATTTTCAGCACTTCGCGGACGTTGTGGTCGGTGAGGAGAATGCCGATGCCCTGGTTGGCGAGTTCGCGAATGTTGTGCCGAATGTCTTCGGTGGTCAGCGGATCGACGGCGGCGAACGGCTCGTCGAGCAGAATCAGCAGCGGTTCGCAAACGAGGCAGCGCGCGATTTCGAGCCGACGTTTCTCGCCGCCCGAACAGCGTGCGGCATTGTTCTTACGCACGTGCAACAGGTTGAACCGCGTCAGCGCTTCCTCGGTGCGTTCCCAGCGTTCGCTACGCGTCAGCGATCGACCGAGCGTACGGCTAACGGGCAATGCTTCGAGAATCGCGATGAGGTTCTGTTCCACGGATAATTTGCGAAAAATGCTTTGTTCTTGGGATAAATAGCCCATGCCGAGGCGAGCACGGCGGAACATCGGCAGGTGCGTCACGTCTTTGCCGTCGAATAACACGGTGCCGTCGTTGGGCGAAATTTGGCCCGTAGACATGCGGAAACTCGTAGTCTTGCCCGCGCCGTTCGGCCCGAGCAACCCAACGACTTCGCCGGGGTTCACCTCGAACGAAACGCCGTTCACGACCGTCCGCGAACCGAATCGCTTGACCAGCCCCCGGACTTCCAAAAGTGCCATTCCACGGCTCCCACGAACGGATTTTCACACGGCAATAGGAATACCTACCCTATGTGCTGTATTCGCACAAGACGATTTCGATTATGCGAGCAAACCACGGGTCACTTGGGAACGATTCCCGGTTATACAGGAGTAGTTAAGAGCTAAAGTGGTTTGTTGTTAGACTTTCAGTAGTCCGTAGTTGAGTAGCGTTTGTTTCACTTTGGCTTCGCCGGCCGCGTCCATCGGCACCATTGGCAGGCGAAGTTCGCCGTTGCCGCGGCCGAGGAGTTTCATTGCGGTTTTGAGTGGGATCGGATTCGTGGCAACGCTGAGCATGTCGCGGCAGAGCGGGAAGAGCGTGGGGTGCAATGCGAGTGCCTCGGTGAATCGGCCCGATGCGTACGCCTTCACCATCGCCATCATGTCGCGCGGCACGATATTCCCGACTACCGAGACGACGCCTTTGCCGCCGATACTCATCAGCGGGAGCGTCAGGCTGTCGTCGCCGCTGAGGATCGTGAGATCGGTGAGGGCGGCGACTTGCGAAGCCTGATCGAGCGAGCCGGTGGCTTCCTTGACGCCGACGATTGTCGGGCATTTCTCCGCGAGTTTCGCCATCGTTTCGGGTGCGATATTCGAACCGGTACGGCCGGGGATGTTGTACAGCACGATTGGAAGATCGGTTGCGTCGGCGATCGCGCAGAAGTGGGCGAAGTAACCGTCTTGCGTCGGCTTGTTGTAGTACGGCCCAACTTGTAGCGAGCCGTTCGCACCGGCCTTTTTCGCGGCCTTCGTCATCCGCACCGCTTCCCGCGTGTTGTTCGAACCTGTGCCCGCGAGGATCTTCAGTTTGCCGTGAGCGCGTTCGCAAACGAACGCGACGACCTTCTCGTGTTCGTCGTGATCAAGCGTCGGCGATTCGCCCGTGGTGCCGCACGGAACTAGGCCATCGGTGCCTTGTTCGACGTGCCAATCGACGAGTTGACCGAGATCGTTCCAATCGACGTCGCCATTTCGAAAGGGCGTGACCAATGCAACGGTAACGCCAG
>JANXNT010000428.1 GCA_025353985.1 Limnoglobus sp. | reverse complement strand
CGTCGTCGAGGTTCGCAATCGCCAGTCGCACGCCGCCGCGAGAGTTGACATCGCCCGCAAAGAAATTCACACTCGGCGTCGTGATATTCGCGAGTAATAACTGGCCGGGGAACGCCGTTACCCGTGGGCCGCCACCGGGACCGCCACCCGCGATCAACTCCGCTTTGCCATCGCCGTCGATGTCTCCAATGGCGACGAAAATGCCATTCCGTAAGCTTTGTTCGAAGGCGAAGAAGTCCCCGAACAGCTTCACGGGCGTACCGTTGCCGAGCGATTTCCCGTTGAAGGCGGCCACCCGTGGCCCGCCACCGAACCCTGCCGCCACGACGAGATCGCCGACGCCGTCGCCGTTAATGTCGCCTATCGCGGGGCGTGCCCCACCGCGAAAGTTCGGGTCGTCGATCCCGAAGAAGTCGGCAATGGTGCCGAAGGTTTTCCCATCGAATACCCGCACCCGCGGCCCGCCCCCTTCATCGGGCGCGACAACCAACTCCGGCGTGCCATCGCCATTGAGGTCGCCCGCCGCAACATACACACCGCCGGTGAATGCCGTCTCAAACGGCTCGACGCTGAACAATTGCGTCAGCGTTTTGCCATCGAGAATGCGTACGCGGGTCGGCGTTCCCGGTCCACTTCCGACGACGACATCTTTGACGCCATCGCCGTTGAAATCCGCCGACGCTACGCGAACCCCGCCCGTCGTGCTGCCGAAGAACGGGGCGACCGTGGCAATCACCGCCCCCGTGTTGTTGATGGTCGAGACGGAATCCGGTCGGCCTTTGCCCGAACCGACAACGAACCGCACGACCGCACCGGGCGGCGCGGCTGGGGGTGGCACGATTACGGGCGGAATAATCGGTGGCACGACGGGCGGAACGACGCTGGATACCTGCCAGCCGATGTCGCGCATCGCGGCATAATCCAACTCCGTAACGATCCGATTGATGCCCGCAGGGATCGAAGACACCATAATGGCCGTCTGGCCGCCGACGGCGACGCCGGGTGCCCAGTGATCGCGTTCGGCATTCATAGGCACGGCTGAACCGTAGATCGAAACCGCACTCGGCCCCGTGAACGCGCCGTTGACGATCCAGCGATCGAACGCACGGTCGCCGAGGCCGAAGCCGAGAACGTGCAACAGTTCGTGTTCGGCTACGCCGGTGAAATCGTACTGGTTTTGCGCCGTTGCCGATGTGCCGAAATTCCATTCGACGCTCGAATCGAACGCGAGGAAGCCACCCCACGGCGAGACGTCGGTCCCATTTGCCGCCAACGCACCAACTTGGCCACGTGCCCGCACGTTGTTCAGCCATTCGGTCGATCCACTCGCGTTGAACGAGCCACCCGAAGCAACCGCGAGTTCAGAGCCACTAATGCCGCCACCCGCGACGAACAGCACGATTTCGTTCGCGCCGACAACGGGATTTGTGAGCGTGAAACTCTTGTTTGTAATCGCGTTGAAAAGAGAACCGGTCCAGGTGTTGTTACCCGATGGCACGATGGCCGCGAGTGTATCTTGGAAGCGGCTGGCAACGATCGCCGTCGCGCGTTCAATGGCGACACGGGGTGCCGGATCGCTGAAAAACCCACTCGCATCTTGACTGTAATCGACCCGCACGACAATCGCAGGCGTGTCGCGCCGTTCGAGTTCGACGAACTCGAACGCAAAACAACGCATCCGTACGTTGCGACTCATATTCGCACCCTCAGCCAATCGGGAAAACCAAACTTTAGGTTATCCCCAACGGCAACAAAGTCGAACGCGGAACGGTTCGCCATTCAAATCGATCGGAAACAACCGTCTTCGAAACCGAGCGTTACGTTTCGACCATCGTCCGTCCAAGTATGAGCCAAAGCAAACCGGATCGCAGCGGCGACAAATTGCGGCGTAACGACTTCCGGTGATGCCCCCGCTCCCTCTGGCTCCAGCCAATCGCGCCAGCCCCACTCGACGCGGAGTTGCGGCCCCGAACGCCCTTCAGGGATCACCACAACCCGACCATCGAACCGCCAACGGAACTGATAGCCAT
The DNA here is from genome assembly GCA_025353985.1 of Limnoglobus sp. Classification (GTDB taxonomy): domain Bacteria; phylum Planctomycetota; class Planctomycetia; order Gemmatales; family Gemmataceae; genus Limnoglobus. The sequence continues at coordinate 3,799 of JANXNT010000428.1, read as the reverse complement.
CAACAGCAATTGGTCGCAGGCCGTGCACCATTCGATAATCCTTATCGCGGCCTTCAATACAGTTCGTACATATGCTCGCCGCCGTGGGCGGGGTTGCCGATTAAACTGTGGCCGCGCATGTCGATGGTGAAGTCCAAATGTTCGAGTGGGATTTGCCCGATAAGCAGTGGCACCGAATCGGGTACTTCGATGACATCCATACCGCAACTCCGACCGAGAACGGTCAGTCGAACCGTGTCGTAAAGCGTGGCTTCCGTAACACCGGCACTCGTCGTGACTCGCTTCGTGGACACGGCTTGCAAACCCAACGCCTGAATATATCGCGTCGGAACCGACAACAGCGTTGCGCCGGTATCGACGAGCGCATCGCACACCACGACGCGCCGGACCTTGTCGGCCGCGAGGTTGCCGCGGCGAACCGCCCACACATCTTCGAGGTTCTCTAACGTTACTTCCACGAACACGAGGCCCATGTTGTTTCCTCGTGTGAATTGGGTGCAGCACACTACCATGGTACCACCATAGGCCGCGAAGGATGATTTCGCCGTTTACTTCTTTGCGGCGTCTTCGGCTTCCAGCAGCTTGAGTTTCGTGTCTTTGAGGTAGCCAGCGATCGTGCAGACCTTAATCGCCAGCTTGTATTGCGGGATTGCCAAGGCCGGCTCGCCACTGTCGAGAAAAACGTCCCCGACGCCACGGTGATAGAAGTACGCCAGCAGCGCGTCGCGTTTTTCTGGCGTGGCTGCGGTCGATTTCTTGGCCGCATCGACGGCTTTCGTCTTGTCGCCCGCTTTGAGCCATGCCGTCGCGGCTTCCTTGAGGTGCCAGGCTTCGAGTTTCTTGTCGAGCGGCGCGATCGTCTCGAACAGTGCCGCGGCTTCCTTCGGCTGCTCAGCCTTCACATACTGTTGAGCGAGCAGGGCCAGTTCTGGCAGATCCTGTTTCTTGCCTTGCTTCTTCTCGGCCGCTATCAGCATTTCGCCATATTCGACGCTCTTCGCCGGATCCTTTTTGTAGGTGGCGTAGGCATCGGTTAGCACGTACAACAAAGCCCAGTCTTCGGGCGTCTTCTTGGCCCGCTCCACATATTCCTTGAGAGCCACATCCATTTTCCCACGCCGATGGATGAACGAGAGTAGCGCCCGTCGGGAAAGCGACCGTTCCGCCGCCTGCTCGCTGTTCGTCAGGATGTATTCGGTTGCGGTTTGCATCGGCTCGATCTCTTGCAACTCTCGGTACGGGATCAGCAAAGTCCGGTTGACCTTAAGCCGGTAAGCATCGGTTTTGGCCATTTTCAGCGCGGCTTCGAGTGGCTCGCGCGCGGCGGCGAGGTTGCCATCGTTGATGAAAGTCACGCCCGCGCTGTAAGCGGCATCGGCCGTCGAGTATGCGACTTGCGCAGATGCCGTTGGGGCGTCGGACAGTAACGCCAGCAGAGAAAGGTAACTGCCAAACGCCCATCCTCGCAAGCGGGTGGAGCGGAGTGAGCGGGAAATGGAGAGTAGACTGAGCATCGCAAAAACCTCAGTGAGAGAAATGTATCCGATTACGAAAAATAACTTATGCGCAAGTCGTAAATCCGTCCATGAGGGTATCAGCGATTCTTTGAGTTTCGGAGGTCGCGCAGATTATCTGGCCATCCGATTCAACCCGCACGACCGAAACTGCCGATGAGATTGCGTATCTTGCCTTCATGGATGGAGCACGGTAATGCGCTGGAATCATCTTTCGCGAATGGTTGTCGGTTCCGCGCTGATGGCGTCGCCAGTGGCGGCACAGGAACCGGTCGATCCGGCGCTCGTGGATATCCTGCAAACGCAGGCGCAAACGCCGCAACCGGCGGCGCGACCGACGCCGCAACCGGCGGCACGTCCCGGCACGACGGCACCGATCGCGGCGGGCAACGGGCTAACGGGCACGGGGGCTGCACCTTCGGGCACCGCGATTCGCACGTCGTCGTTCCCGCACATGATGGGCGACCTCGGGCTGCCGTTTGGGTTTTCGCCGTACCTCGTCGGCACGCAACCGAACGGGCAGAGCATCACGGTGTTACCGGGCCAGAGCGTGACATTCCCGGCGGGTACGGTTTTCAACCAACCGGTGTCGGCGTTCGGCGTGCTGACCGTGCCGAACCCGCTCGACATTCGCGGCGGGCAACCGGGGCTGCCCGCAAAGGTTCCGCCGTTCATCACGGTGGTGCAACCGAACGCGAGCGGCTTGGCGACGGGGCAACCGAGCGCGACGGACGTTCTCGTTCGCGGCACCAGTCCCATCCAGAGCGCGGGTGCGATTCCCGTCAATGCCGCACGCGGTTCGTTTAAAATCGGCGAGAACGAAAGCCCGCGGCCGACGGATCGGATTTACTTCAATTACAACTACTTTTTCGATGTGAACAACAGCTTGCGCGTGCCGGGTACGGCCGTAACCAACGTCCATCGCGAGACGCTCGGGTTCGAAAAAACCTTCCTCGACGGCGATGCCTCGATCGGTTTCCGGTTGCCGCTGATTCAGATCGGCGGGCCTGCGAACATCAACAGCCAGTCGGTCGGCGATCTCAGCATCATTTTGAAATTCGCCTGGATCAACGAGCCAGTTCAAGAAAATAACGGCTACCGCACGGGCGGGAATGTGCTCTCAACGGGTGTCGTCTTAACGACGCCCACCGGTGGAAAAACGGTGTTCTCCGCACAGGATCCGAACATTCACCCGACGGTTATTCAGCCGTTCGTCGGAGCAATCCGCACGCTCGGCAACGCCTACGTGCTCGGCTTCTCGTCACTCGCGATACCGACCGACAGCCGCGATACGACCTTCTTTTTCAACGATTTGCAGTTCGGATATCAACTCTACCAGGATCGCTCGGGGACGCGATTTCTGCGGTCGGTTACGCCCGTCGCCGAGGTTCACGTGAACACGCCGCTGAACAATCGCGGCATTCGGCGGCTGCCGATCGGCATGTCGGATATCGTCAGCTTCACGACCGGTACCACGCTCGGGCTGGGGCAGCGTTCGTACCTGAACCTCGGTGCCAACGTACCCGTCACCGGCCCCCGCCCCTACGGCGTCGAAGCGCTGATTCAGTTCAACTGGCAATATTGACAAGCACGGATCGCAAGAAGCCGTATAATGGAGATAAACTTGCGTCAGGAGTCTGAAATGAAACGATTCCGGATCGAGGTCATCGATCGAGACTTTGCGGCGGTTCTGGCCGCCAAGACTCCCGCAGAGCGTATCGCGATTGCGGACTCTGCGCATCGTTTCGCCCGCACAATGTTGCGAGGCCGCGTTTTACAGCTATACCCGAACTGGTCAGAAGAAGAACGGCAACTCGAATACCTGCGGAGGCTGTTGGGCCATGGAGCAGATGGATATCTTGCGGCATGCCGTCAACACACTTGAGCGGTTGAGCGTGCCTTACATGGTGGTTGGATCGTATGCCAGTATTGCCTACGGTGAAACAAGATTTACGCAAGATATTGATATTGTCGCTGCCTTCGAGGCACATCATATTGGAGAATTGTTCGCAGCGTTTCCGCAACCGGAATATTATCTGAGCGAGTCGGCAATTCGTGATGCGATTCGCACGGCATTCCAGTTCAACATCATCCATCCTCACTCCGGCAACAAAATCGACTTCATTCTTCCTCGCTCTGGCGAGTGGGGAAGAGTCCGCATGGCCCGCCGTCGTAACGTGCGTCTCTTGCCGGATCGAGACGTGATGACCGCTGCGCCAGAAGACGTAATCGTCGGTAAGTTGTGGTATTACTCGGAAGGCGGGGGTGACCGCCACCTGCGCGAT
>JANXNT010001204.1 GCA_025353985.1 Limnoglobus sp. | reverse complement strand
TGGATATGCTGAGCGTGGCCACCGATGAAGAGAAAATCGACACCGCGTTCGCCCGGTTGCAATCGCACCTGATCGCACGCAAAGCGGGCAAGCCTTACGTCGTCCATCGCCTCGACCGCGAGACGTCTGGCGTGCTGTTATTCGCGCGCAGTCTGGCCATTCGCGATAAGTTGCAAGCGACGTGGGACACGACGACGAAGACGTATCTGGCACTCGTCGTCGGCACGCCGAACCCGCGCGAAGGTACGATCGACGACCATCTGTTAGAAGGTCGCGACTTCCGCGTTCGCAAAACGCACCCCGACGAAGACGGCGCGAAACGGGCGATCAGCCAGTATCGCGTACTCGCACAACAGGGGCGCTATTCGCTGCTCGAAGTGATCCTCGTTACGGGCCGCAAACATCAGATTCGCGTCCACCTCGCGGGCATCGCCTGCCCCGTCATCGGCGACACGATGTACGGCAAAGTCGGCAGTTCGATTGGAAGACTCGCACTTCACGCCTGGAAATTGGCAATCGTTCACCCCGTCACCGGCGAAAAATGCGAGTGGGAAGCGCCCTACCCCGTGGCCATGACGCGCGCGGTGAAAATGTAGCCCGATGCGGTCGTTGCGATTCCGGGTTCGGCAGAGTAACATGCCCGTGGAGGATCGAACATGATTGTGACGACCGAACAAATCGCGGCGGCGGCGTTGGCACTTCCCGAGGAAGACCGGCTGGAGTTGGCCGACCGACTGCTGGAGAGCCTCGACGGCCCGCCAGATGACGATGTCGACCGAGCATGGGCCGACGAGATCGCGCGCCGCCTCGAGGAAGTTCGTTCCGGCAAAGTCGCAACGATACCTTGGGAAGAAGTGCAGAAACGACTTCAGGAAGACGCCGATGGCGACGATGCACTTCGAACGAGGTGAGTTGACACGTTATCGTGCCAGCCCGCTGCGCTAGCAAGGGTTTTCGCTTTCCACGTTCTCGTCAAGGTATCGAGTGTCTCGATGGTTCCCCTTGCTTGCGCATTTTGAAGTTGCGCGTTTTGCAGGTCGCCCAGGGGTACGACGAGGAACGTCTAACCCTGGTCTGTCAGATTTAACCCCGTTGGGGTAAGAACTGGCTAGGCATTTACCCCAACGGGGTTCCATCTTTTAGCCCAGGGTTAGACGTCTTACGTCGTACCCCTAGGTTACGCTCGTAGCCATGGATGCCTGAAAACCAGACAAAATGAAGTCTCGCTGATCCTTAAGTGCAAAACAGCGCAACTTCAAAACTTGCGCAGCGGGCTTGCACGAACGACAACCGAACTGGACCTTCTACAGGTGGTATCGTTACATGTTTACCTTGAATAGCTTCTGAATAGGAAGTCCGTTGCCGGGGTCTCGGTGAAGCGTGCCATTTTCAAACCAGAATACCCCGAGTGCGGCGGTGCTGATCCCTTTGCCGTTGACCGTACCCAAGCTGACTTGCGGTGCCATTCGCCCGTTCTCAATTTTGACTTCGTACACAGTGTAAATTTTTTCGCGCAGCTTTCGACCCTCGTACATAAAGATGTCCCCGATCTTTTTGTCGGCTCCGAACCGGATGCGAAATCTGGGGTCGCCCTGAATTTCCCAAGTGCCGATGAGCTTCTCCCATTCTGCCGGATCGGCGTTTGGATTCTGCTGCGGTTGAGCTTGCGGACCGTTCGGGATTGTCGGTGGGAATGCAAATGGATTGCTCGCTTCGCTAATGATCGAACCGTCTTGCATGAGCATCACTTTGCGCAGAAGTCGACCACCCCGATTCGGATTATCGGAGAATGTCACGACGAGACGAGCGTAGACATTGACCCAGACCAGTAGCAAGCCGCGTCGATTGTTCTCCTCCCAGGACGACCGCTCATTGAAGTAGGGGTTCGTGAAGCGTTGGTCCTTATCACCGCAGATGGCATCGAAATCATCGGAATTCGGTTGCCGACCTTTCCCGAGAATTGCCTCGACCTCAGCAATCGTGGCACCGCTTCTCAGGAGAACGTAGTTTTCCGAAGTCACTTTCGCGTTCGGAAGATCGAATGTGAGTTCGCGGCTAAATGGAATGGAGCCTTTAAAGACGAACACTACGAGAATGGTTCCGAGAATCAGAAGCGATCCACATCCTGCCAAGACGATCAGGATTGCCTTCGTCGAAGCCGTTTTCTTTCGTTTGGAGGAGTGTTTTCGCAGGACATTTTCCTTCATCGAATTCTCCCTGTCGAGAGGGTAAGACAATGTCGCTTTTGTGTGTCGGTATGAAATGCTACATTCACTGTCCTACCGATTATACCCGATGGCGGTCATCGTTGCGATTCCTCGCCCCGCAGAGTAACATGCCTGTACAAAAGGAACTCCGCTATGCCGCTACGCGATCACTTTCGGCCGCCTTTGATGAACCGGGCTTCTTGGGAAGAACTTCATGGGCTTTGGCCGGGAGTTATTGCCATGCGCCTGAACGAGTTGCTGCCCCCGGAGTTTCGGAGTGGAGTGAAAATCCATTTGGGTACGCTCGTGGAAGTCGATGTCGGCACGTACGAAATGGCGAATGGGGGCGGTTTTAAAACCGGCGATGGCACGGACGCAGCCCTCGCATGGGAAGCGACGGCACCGACGCTGTTGCTCGACACCGACGAGTTGACGCCGCCGGAATACGAAGTGCGAATCTACGATCTCAGCCAATCGCGTCGGTTGGTGGCCGCCGTCGAGATCGTCAGCCCACGGAATAAAGATCGGGCCGATGCCCG
>JANXNT010001140.1 GCA_025353985.1 Limnoglobus sp. | reverse complement strand
TGCCGCCATCGACGACGATCACTTCATGCGGATTCTGTTCGCGAAGGTTCGCGAGTGACATCGCGATGACACTCGCTTCGTTGAACGCCGGAACGACAACCGAGATTTTCATGGGGCACGGTTCAAAACGTGATGATTTCGTCTAGAAACTTCTGTTTGTAGTAGGCACATTCCATGTGCCGTTGAGAACAGTTTGCGACATATGACGAAGTGAGCAGGTTTGATAGCATGCGAACGGCACACGGAGTGTGCCTACTACAAAATTATGTATCGTACCGTTGATGCCATCGCCCACTTACGGCTTCTGTGCGCGGGCGGTGCCGGGGCATGCGGGTTCGAACACGGCGACGTCGATTAGGCCCCACGGCGAGGTGCAGAGCCATTTTTCGAACAGGTTCGTTGGCTTCCGTACGAAGCTTTTGCTTTCGGTGACGACGAGCGTGTCGGGCATTGCGTACTGGAATGCCTCGAACGAGTGGCGGTGTGTGAAGACGACTACCGTGCGCGGGCGATGGTGCATTTCCACGATCAAATCGTTGACGCCTTTGCTGCGTACGCGGTCGAAGTCGGAGCGGCCCGTGTAGAACGCCAGCGAGTCGCAGTTTCGCGGATACGTGACGACCGGCACCGTGTCGTCGGCGATGAACGCGGTGATCGCCTCCGGGTCGCCGAACGGCGAACGCGCTTTGGCGTACCACGGCATCGCGAACGTGTGTGCGGCGAAGATCATCGCGGCAAACCCGCCGATCAGGCCGCGAGTTCCCCATGCGTGGTTCCAGCGCGAACGGGCGACATATTCGCCGAGCGCAAGGCACAAGAACGGGAACGCGGGCAGAATGTAAGTCGGTAATTTCGACCCGGAAATGCTGAAAAACACCATGCACCAGCAGCCCGCGAGCAACCAGAACCCGCCCGCTGGGGAGCGAGACATCGCCACGGTTTGCGTGCCCTTCAACAAGTTCCACACGTACGGAATGAACAGCAGCGTGCCCGGCAGCAACCCGCCGACGAGAATTGGCACGTAGTACCAGACCGGTTGCAAATGGTCGAACGGCTGAAGGAACCGCATGACGTTGTGGTCCCAGAAAAAGTGCATTAGGAACGCTGGTTCGCGCAGATAAATCGCCACGTACCACGGGACGTTCACAGCCACAACGATCGACGCGAACAGGGCGACGTGCCGAAAGCGCACGACGGCGGCTTGCCCGGAAAGCCACGCGAACACGAACAGCGGCGGCAACAGCAGGATCTCCGAGATCGGCCCTTTCGTGAGGAAGCCGAGGCCCGACGCGACGGCGGCGGCCACCCACCAGAGCCGCAGGAATCGCCCCGTTCGCACCGCCTCGAAGCCGCACAACATCGAGAGCGTCACGCACAACGTCAGCAGGCCATCGAGCAATAATAGCCTTGCGACGGCGACGTAACCGGGTGCCACGCAGAGCAGCATCGCGGCCCAGAACGCGGCACGCTCGCCAACACTTCTCCGCCCGATCAGATAGAGGCACAAGATGGTGAGATGGACGCAAATCGCAGGCACGAGCCGCGCCGCCGCCTCGTTGACGCCGAAACACTGGTAGCTCAGTTTCACGAGCCAGTACATTAGTGGCGGCTTGTCGAGATACGGTTCGCCTTGAAGTGTCGGCACGACCCACTCGCCGCGATCGAGCATTTCCTTGGGTATCTGCGCGTAACGCCCTTCGTCCGGTTCGAGCAAATGGAACGAACGACTCGGGTACAAAAGTAGCGCGGGCAGCAGTAACACGAAGAGTAACGGCAACAAACGAACCCGCACGTTGGCATCCGGCAAACCGGGAAACAGCACGTGCCGCCACAGGTGTGGCAGCCAGCCAATCGGCGTCGTCGGTTCGCGAACGGTCATTAACTCTGCGGGCATATCAGCCTCCGGAACGATTTCATCGTCCGGAGGTTACGCCGAATGGACATGCGCCGTCAAGGCGGTCAATCGAAGTGGCTTACTCGGCGTCGGTCGCTTGGACGGTGGGGATCGGTGCGGGCTTGTTGCCGCCGAAGACATTGCCGGTGATGTTGGCGGTGGCCGTCGTGTTGCGGGTCAGCGCTTCGCCGGTCACGTCGAGGTAGATCTTGTCTTCGAGGATTTCCTGAATGACGATCGCGAGCTTGTCTTTGGTGTGGTTGTT
>JANXNT010001126.1 GCA_025353985.1 Limnoglobus sp. | reverse complement strand
TGTCATGATCGGCTCGCGATACGTCCCTGGTGGTGCGACGGAAAACTGGCCGTTGAAACGGCGAATCATCAGCCAAACGGTGAATGGCATCGTACGGTTCCTGTTTCGAATGCCGGTCAAAGACGCGAGCGGCGCGTTCCGCTGTTACCGCGTGTCCACGCTGCGGAATACCGATCTCGATCGCATTCAATCTCGCGGATATTCGTTCCAGCAGGAAGTTCTCTTTCGCTGTTTCAAGGCCGGTGCCAGACTCGGGGAATTTCCGATTCTTTTCGAAAATCGCCGTGCGGGGAGCAGCAAAGTCAACGGCATGGAAGCATTGCGTTCGATCGCGATGATCTTCTTCATCGGCTTGCGAAACTTCGTCGGCCTCGAACGTGTCCGTGCCAAATCTGTCGGCATACCGACTCCACCGCCATCGATGCGAGGTTTCTCGTGAGCGCACCAAAAATCCCCATCGTTGGCGTTGGACCCGATGGCCTTGCGGGCCTGACACTGCGTTCGCGCGAACTGCTGACTTCAGCCGAACTCGTGTTCGGTTCGGACCAGGTACTGCGCTTGTTACCCGATCTGACCGCCGAGCGCGTGCGCATCGGTACCGATTTGCCGAGTATCGTCGAGCGAATTAAGACCAACGCGGGCGGCAAACGGATGGCGATCGTCTCGATCGGCGATCCGTTGTTCTACGGCACCGCGCGTTACCTTTGCGATAAAGTCGGGCCAGATCTGTTCGAAGTCGTGCCGCACATCAGCAGTATGCAACTCGCGTTTGCGCGCCTGAAAGAGACGTGGGAAGAAGCGTATCTCACCGATCTTTCGACGAAGTCGCTCGACGATGTTCTCGACAAGATTCGTGGGGCCGAAACCGTCGGGCTGTTCACGAGCGAAGCGTACACGCCGGGCCGAATCGCGCAAGAACTGCTCGCTCGCGGCATCGATTATTTCCGTGCCACCGTCTGCGAAAACCTCGGCGGCAAGGACGAACGCATCACGCAGGGCGAATTGAGTGACTTGCAAACGATGGCGTTCGACCCGCTGAATATCCTCATTTTGAAGCGATTACCGGACCGCCCCGATGCCCAACGTACCGGCAGCAAGCTCAGCCGGTTCGGCAACCCGGACGATCTGTTCGCGCAAAGCCGACCGAAATCCGGGCTGATTACCCAGGCCGAAGTCCGCGTCTTGGCACTCGCGCAAATGGACCTGCACACCGCCGATGTCGCGTGGGATGTCGGCGCGGGCAGTGGCTCCGTGGCGATCGAAATCGCGCAACTCGTCACGCCCGGCGTCGTGTATGCCATCGAACAAGATGCCGCCGATTTCCACTTAATCTCGGCGAATCTCGAAACGTTCGGCGTCAAAAACGTCAAGCCCGTCTTCGGCACCGCCCCCGCCGTCTTCACCGGCTTGCCTGCCCCGGATGCCATTTTCATCGGCGGCAACGGCGGCGAAATCTCGCGACTCCTCGAAGCCGCATTCACGGCCCTACGCGCTGGGGGGCGGCTCGTCGTCAACGTCGGTACGCTCGAAATGCTCTCCGCCACCTACGCATCGATGAAGCGTCTCGCCGCCGGTCGCGGCACCGTCGATGTGCAACTCGTCAACATCTCTCGCGGCGTCGAGCAGATGGAAAGTCTCCGTTTCGAGGCCGTCAACCCGACGTTCATCTTGCGAATCCGCAAAGTGTGATGCTCGGTCACTTCAAAAATGTGATCCATGTCGTTGCGAGTAATATTGGCACCATAATAAATATCGCGTAAGCGATGTAGCCGAAGAATGATGGCATTTGGTAGCCACTTTCTTCGGCGATCGCTTTCACCATGAAGTTGGGGCCGTTGCCGATGTAGCTCATGGCACCCATGAAGACTGCGCCGCAACTAACCGCAGCGAGCAGTGCGGGTTGGCAAGCGGCGAGGTCCGCGAAGTCTTTGCACGGGCCGACTTGCACCGCGAGCGAACCCATCGTTACGTATGTCGGGGCGTTGTCTAGGCCGCTGGAAAGGATGCCCGTTACCCAGAAGAATTGCCACGGCTCGGTGATGCCGAATAGGTTTCCGTGCTTGCCGAGAAGGGCTAACGCGGGCACCATCGCCACGAATATGCCCGCGAACAACACCGCCACTTCGATTATCGGCCCCCACGCGAAACGGTTGGATTCGCGAATCGCTTTCGGCGTCCGCCACACGGACAACCCCGCCATCGCGACCATAATCAGTTCGCAAACGGGGAACTCTTTAATGTACTTTTTCGCCAACACCGCCGCAATCACGCCGAGCATCAGTGGCAAGCTCAACTTCCAACCGCGTATGGAAACCGGCTCCCGGATGCGGTCGTCGGTTCGAATATCGACGGGGGCTTCTCGACCATAGGCTTGCATGTCCCAAATGAGAAACGCGAAGAGCAATAATCCATTCACGAACAGCCATTGTGGCCACAGTCGCATCGTCCAGAAGAAATCGACGCCATTCAAGAAGCCGAGGAATAGCGGCGGGTCGCCGAGCGGCGTGAGCAAGCCACCGCAGTTGCTGACGATGAATATGAAGAAAATCGGGATGTGCTTGGTGTTTTTGCGTTCGCGATTCGTGCGTAACATCGGTCGAATCAGCAACATACTCGCGCCGGTCGTGCCAACGATATTCGCGAGCACCGCACCGATCGCCAGAAACGCGACGTTCGTCGCCGGCTTCGCGGGCAAGTCGCCGTTCAGTACGACGCCCCCGGAAATGGTGTACAACGCACCGAGCAGCGCGATGAACGAGATGTATTCTTCGATACCATGCCATAGAAACTTCGGCCCGTTGGGCACCATCAGCAGGTAGATTGCGATCGGCACGCACAGAACGGCGGTGACAATCGCCTTGTTGCGGTTGGCGTGCCACCAATGTTCGGCCACGAGCGGAAAAACCGCAATCGCCAACAGCAACATCGCGAACGGCGCAGCCGCCACTACGGGCACTTCGAGCGTCTCGCCCGGCACGGCTGCCCCCGCAAACGCCGGTACACAAACAACAACAAGCATGGCAGCGATGAGCCGAACCGACATGGCAAACGTCTCCAAACTCCAATCCCTAACGCGACGTACCGATTCTATCTCCGCAAGCGCGAGCGTCTACAAACGAAGAAACCCCTCGCGAATGCAAGGGGTTTCTTTGTTGGATCGATCAAGCTCAGCTTGCGGCTGGGGCCTTGATGTTGCTGTTGACGTAGCTGAACGTCTGGCTGGCGGACGAGCCGAGCGCGGTGATGGCTGCAATGCAGACCACGATGATGAGGGCCAACATGACGGCGTACTCAACCGCGGTTGGGCCATCTTCTTTTTTCAGAAACGTGACGAACTTCTTTGCGATAACGTTCATAACTCGAACCCCTTCAAACATGGTGAAAAAACAGAGAATGACACCGATGGTTCACGATCGAAACCGTAGCGTACAACTGGTTCGGGCCGAAGTGGCCCGATACTCAGGACGCCGCTGCACCGACCGATGTTGCCGTTTTCAACTGCGTGTTCGAAAAGACACCCGAAACGCTTCCACCGAGGGCCGTTACTGCGGCGATGCAGACCACTATGATCAGGGCCAGCATGACTGCGTACTCGACGGCGGTGGGGCCTTCTTCGTTCTTTAAGAACGCGGTGAGTTGCCTGGCGACTTTCGTCATCATGGCGTTTACCTCTAAACTTGTGGTGGGCATCCAGGACACCAATCTCGCACGGGTCGCGACTCGATGTCACCCGTTGCCCCCTTCACGAAGCAACAATAGACCACGCCGCACACGTGTCAAATTCGGCACAAACAATTTTTCGCGCTTATTTCCTGCCGTCGATACGACGTGCCGAAATTCCCGCCACCTGTCCGAAAACGGGACGAAATTTCTCGGTTGTCGGACGCAAAAACAATGGGACAGACGAAATCCGCAGGTAAAATCGTTGCAAAAAATGAAAGATTGCACAACGCACCGCGAATCGTTATTTGCGAAGTGCTTCGGTATCGCGTGCAGAAGGAGCCAATGTGCACGACGTCGTCAAAGTGTTCGGTTGGATTGGGCTGGGATTATTTATCCTGATTCTCGTCGTGCTGGTCGCCATGAACGCGAACTTGTTCCGGGGCGTCGCCAAGCAATCGAAGATTCTCAAGACCGATATTCGCGGTTACGCGAAGCGGTATTTGCGGAAGTTCCCTGAGTCGAACCGCAACGGTCTGCGCGAAGCGTTGCTGCAAGAGTTCGTACCGGAGCGGGTGTCGGGCCGCGACACCGACAAAGAACTGCTGGGCTGCTTACTTTTCGGCATTGTGGGCATGATCGCATCTGCGGTCGCACAATCGACCGCCGCCGACATGGGCGATGCCGAAATTCGCCGGATCAAGCAACTCATCGACGACGTAACCGGCGACGTGTACGGAGCGGAGAAGTGACGTTATAGCCTTCGCGTTTGCCGCACTCGCATTGCGCCCACGAAAAATATCACGCACAACGCCAGCATCACGAAGCCAATTACCTCGAAGGCGCGGCTCGTGCCGCCGGTATTCACGAGTGGCCGTACGAGGATTGGCGAGAGAAACTGGCCCACGAAGATTGCGCTCATCATGCCGCCGGTCAGTCGGCCGCGGAACCGGTTCGGCGAGATTCGCATCATCCAGGTGCTCAGCGTCGGGATCATCAACCCGGAGCCGAAACCGGAGATTATCAGCCCGAGCCACGTCATGAATTCGATTTGTGCGGTACCGACAATCAAGTGCCCGCAACCGACGAGCGCGTAGAGAATGACGAGTATCCACGGTGCGGCGATTCGCTTCGCGATTCGACCGTAAAACAGCGATGTGACGACCCCGGCCAGTGTGATCGCGGCGATAGCGAAACTGCTCTTCGTCGGCTCGGCCCCGTAGAGCGATTTCATGTGGAACGGCACTTGCACCGGTCCGAGGTAGAACGCGACCATCGCCGTTAGCCCCACGAAATACAACATCAGCACCGTTGGCCACGGGATCGGCAGCGGTTCGTCGGTGATGCGACCGGGGGTATGATCGGTCGTAATGCGGGGCGGTTCGGGTAAGTACAACCACGCCGCGTAAAGGAGCGGCAGCGCGGCAACGTAAACAGCGAACGGCGCGTGCCAGTTCAGCGTCGCCAGTTGCCCGCCGAGCGGTAAGAACAGCACGCCACCGAGGCCCATAAACGACGCTTGCAACCCGAGAAATCGCGTGCGTTCAGCACCGGCAAAGTAATCGCTAATCAGCGTCGTATTCGTCGTCATCATCAACGCGATCGCCACGCCGAGGCCGAGCCTCCCCGCGAGGATCGGGTACGGGTCGCTGAGGTACATTCCGGTTGTGCCCGCCAACGTGTACAACCCGAGGCCGATGAGCATCAAGCGCCTCCGACCGAAGCGATCCACCAGCACGCCCGATAGCGGCGCGAACAACGCAATTGCGAGCGCCGGGATCGCCAGAACGAGTTTCGCGAGCAGATCGCTATCGGGAAATGCGGCAAACGCGGTTTCGATTTGCGGCAGAGCGGGTGCCACGATCGCGCCTGCCATCACGGTCATCATGCTGATCGTCATCAGCGTCGCGCGGGCTTCGAGTGTCGGCGGTGGCGGCGTAGGTTTGCCGTTGGTATTCGTGCCGCCCATTCTGTGCCGTCTCCCGGTGATCGCGTACCCTAATGTGAATCATACCGGGTTCGAGGTGCGTCACTTTCAGGTAAGTACGCGTCGTTCGTTAAGTCGATTCTGGCGGTGGTTTTGCGATCGATTGCCAGAGTTTCAGGAATGCGTTCCGGTCGAGCGCTTGCATCGTTGCGATATTGCGTTCGGGGATCGAATCGAGGAACGCGCGGTCGTTGGCCACCCGGCTGATGCTCTCTTCGCGCAGCATGTGCAACATCGGATACGGCGAGCGATTTGTGTAGTTTTCCATCGCATTCGGCACCGTGCCCGCGAACTGATATTGCGGGTGAAAACTCGCGACTTGCACGATGCCACGCAATTGGAGTTGTTCGATGGCATCGTCGGCGACGCTGAGGAAGTCGTTGTAATCGGCGAAGTCTTGCAACACGTACGGGTGGATCAGCAACGTCGTTTCAACTTCGGCAATCGGTGTTTCCACAAGTAATCGCAGTTCGCGAGTGAAGTCGATTATAAGTGCGTGTGTGTCGGTGGCTTCGCTGACCGCGTAACGGATCGTGCCGCCATCGAATGGCCGGCGCGCGAACGGGCAGAGGTTCAACCCGATCACGACGGTTTCGATCCACGTCTTCGTAGCCAGAATCTGCGTGTCGTTCATCGCGAGATGTGATTCAGGGTTTCGAGTGCGAGCATCAGGGCTTGCGTTCCCTTGCGTCCGTAACCTTGTGCGCGAACGGCTTCGTAAAGTTGTTTCGCCAAGCCCAACCCTGGCAGGCTCAGGTTCATTTTCTCGGCTTCGGCGAGCGCGATGCCCATGTCTTTGATGAAGTGTTCGACGTAAAAACCCGGCTCAAAGTTGCGTGCGAGTATCCGTGGCCCGAGGACTTCGAGTGCCTTGCTGCCCGCCGCGCCGACGCTCACGCTTTTGAACACCGTCTCCAAATCCAGCCCCGCTTTGTAGCCGTAGAGCAAACCTTCGCAGACCGCGATCATCGTCGACGAGATCAGAATCTGGTTCACCATCTTCGTGTGCTGCCCGGCCCCTGCGGCCCCTTGATGGATGATCGTTTTACCCATCGTCTCGAATAGCGGCGTCACGGCAGCGACACTCGCTTTGTCGCCGCCGATCATGATGCTCAGTGCGGCGTTCTTCGCGCCGACATCGCCGCCGCTTACGGGGGCGTCGAGCGATGCGACGCCCTTCGCCTTCGCGGCTTCGTAAATCTCCTTCGCCAAGCTCGGTTCGCTCGTCGTCATCTCGACGAGGATCGCGCCCGCCTTCGCGCCCGCCAGTGCGCCATCGCGGCCGAGGAACACTTCGCGGACATCCTTCGGGAAGCCGACGATGGCGAAAATGACATCGCTGTTCGCGGCCACCTGCTTTGGCGAATCGGCGTACGTCGCGCCGAGGTCGAGTAGCGGTTGCACTTTCTCCCGCGAGCGATTGAAGACCGTGGCGGCGTAGCCTTTGGCCATCGCGTGCTGGCACATCCAACGCCCCATGACGCCGGTGCCAATCCAGCCGATCCGCGTCGTGCCGGGTGTTGCAATCGCGATTGTCATGG
Source organism: Limnoglobus sp. (assembly GCA_025353985.1). Lineage (GTDB taxonomy): Bacteria > Planctomycetota > Planctomycetia > Gemmatales > Gemmataceae > Limnoglobus. The sequence goes on along the minus strand of JANXNT010001126.1, from coordinate 11,802 downwards.
CGAAGATTCCGTTAGGAAAGTGACGGAGACTATCGCAAGTCTCGTGCTCAAAATCGTAGGGAATTTCAGGCTGTTTGCAACGAAGGAATCGCGTGTGGCTCGCTCGCTGTGGCCTCGGAATTTGGTCAATCGTGAGGATGCTTCCGGGGTGATTATCCCCTCGCAGACTATGATGGGAACATCTATTCCACGCATCGTTCCCGGAGGCGGGCTGTGAAGCGAATTGTCCTTACGATCGTCGTTGCTGTTGCGTTTAGCTCGTATGTGCTGTTGGCCGAGGGGCCGCGTACGCCGGTGCAATACGCGCAAGATTTGGGTAGCCCGATCTTTGCCGTTCGCGATACCGCCACGAAGGAACTCTGGAAACTCGGCGAAACCGCGCGTGTGGCACTCGAAGAGGCCGCAAAGAGCGAAGATCTCGAAGTCGCCGAGCGCGCCAGCGAGATACTGACGAAGTTCAATTGGGGCATTTACCCCGATACGCCTGCCGATGTGCTGAAGCAGATCCGCGAGTTCCGTTCGGGCGAAGTGGCACAACAAACGGCGGCGACCGACGAACTGCTTACGCTCGGTGGGCCGGGCATTGAGACGCTGTCCAAAATCCTTACTCGCGACTTCCCGAACGAGAATCGCCTCGCGATTTTTGGCAATCTCCTAAAGGAGTCACGACAGCGTGTGCCGGTACTGATCGTGCAGGGGCAATTCGAGCGTGCGGAGCAAATCCTCGAACTCGGGCTGCACGGCCCGCTCGCACCATCTTGGCTCGATTACACGAGTTTCATGCAGATGCGCGACAAAGCGAAAGTGGCGATCGCGAAGCTGGAATCGCTGCAAAAAACCGAAGGTATGCGCGGGCAATCGGCGACGATGGCACTCGCGATGGCATACCACATCGCTGGCCGTAGCCCGGAGGCACTTCGCTTGCTAGATGCATTGCCCGCCGAGGTCCAGATTACGCTGATGGCATCGTGCATTCGCGAAGATGCGGGAATGTGGGCCGAATTGGCGAAGGCGGAAGCCGACGTGCGTCCCGGAGTCAACCGCCTCGGTGTGAGTTTGTTCATCCATCGGAAAGCGGGCGACAAGGCGAAGGTGGCAGAGTTGATCGCGGAGGCGAAAGACGTCGACGCCGATGCGGCACTGGCCGGAATGGCGCTGCTGATGAACGAGCAATCGCTCGATGGCATCGAAGTGTGGAAGTCCAAGAACGCGGTGCCAAACCTGATGGCGGACTGCCTGGCCACGCGAATGGAGTTCGCGGGCGTGCTCGATTTGGTCGGGCGCGGTGCCACCGCAAAGATGCTCGAAACCGACGCAACGGCCTTGCGACAACGCCTGTTTTACAACATGCGGCGGGCACGGTATCTCTCGCAACTCGGGCGGAAAGACGAGTCGATTCAGACGTTTAACGCGGTAGCCGCCGAAATTACCAAGAGCGATGCCTACGCCGTTCGCGAACTGATTCGCGCCGAAGTGCGGGCCGGTCGCCTCGACCTCGCTGCCGAACATACGGGTAAGTTTCTCGCCGAATTCGCTGCGGAAGGCAACGATTTCTACGCGAGGCCCGACCCATTCGAGATGATCTTCGAAGACGATGCCCCCGCCGCGAATGGCATGTGGAAGGCGAACCGTCCCGTCGAACTCAAGGACAGCGAACCGGGCAAGGTCATGCGACAAATTCGCACGATTCTTGCAGGTAAAGCGACGTTGGCACAGCGGAAGGAAATGGCGAACAAAGTTGCGACGTGGCGCGACACTGAAGAAGCCGCGGGCGACAAGATTCTTGCCGAGCAATCGCTCGCGGCACTCGCCCGCTTGGATGGCCGACTCGACGAGGCCGAGGGCCACTATCGCGCCACGGTCACTGCCGAAGATAAAGACGCGCGCACGTCGTACAACGGCCCGCGCACGTGGGTTTTCGATACCGACGAACGCTTTCGCACGCACCTCGATCTCGGCGATTTCCTGATGGAACGCGGTCGCCACAAAGACGCGGCCAAGGCATACTACGATGGCTGGCTACGCTTCCCGGATAACCCGATCTTGCTGTATCAATCCGGGCGGGCACTGCTGGCGGCTGGCGACAAAACCGAGGGGAATCGCCGCGTTGTGCAATCGCACTGGGTGCCACTCGGGAACGCACAAATGCGTGGCCGCTTCCTCGACTTCCTGGCGACGCGCGGCCCACGTGCCGACCTCAAACGCGAACGCGATGTCACGCGCATGTCCATCTGGTACTGGGAGCGAATGCGTGGGAATGTCTGGGGGCAATTCGTACGGTCGTCGACGATTCTGAACGACTACGACCGTGCGGTTGTTGCCACCGAACGCAACTTGTATTTCATGATGAAAACGCCCGGCATGTCGTACGTCGAAGGCGCGGGTTACATCTCGGTGCCAATGAGCACGAAGGGGCTGCGTGCCCGCGAATCGCTACGCAAAGGGGATCGCAAGGAGGCATTCCGCGAAGCGAAGGAGGTTCTCACCGTGATGCCGGGCCACGTTGAATTCCTCACCGCGATCGTACCGGAGTTCGAGCGCGACGGCAAGAAAGACGAAGCCGAAAGCCTGTTTCGGTCGGTATGGGCGGCGTACCGAAAAGTGATCGCCGAGTACCCCGAAAGCGCGTGGGCATATCACTCGGCCGCACTCGCCGCCGCCGGTTGCCAGCGCGAACTCGATACCGCCCTGATCTACGCCAAGAAGACCGTCGCGCTCGAACCGAATGTGCGAAACTACACCGAAACGCTCGCCGAAGTGCATTTCCGCAGGGGCGAACGCGATGCCGCCGTGCGGTTGTTGCAGCCGATCGCTACGCTCGACCACCGCAGCGCCTACTACAAACGCCTGCTCGAACGCTACCAACGAGGCGACATCCACAGTGTCATGCCCGTCGGCCTGGAAGGCGATTGAATTTTCATTTCTTCGCCGGGATGGCCCACAATTGCACTTCGGTCGATGTCTTGGGGACGTCTCCCCGCCGGTTGAACGAGATCGCAAGCGATAAGCCATCGGGGCGGAATGCCAGCGCTTCGACGAGTCCGACGCCGAGGATGCCGATTTTTAGCGGGCCGAGTACGACTTTGCGAGTGTCGAGGTCGTAAACGGTCAGGCTCAAACTGTTGCCGTTAGAAACCGGCTCCATGATCGCGATTGCGGCAAGTCGCCCATCTGCGGAGATCGCTAGCCCCGGATCTCTGACAAATAACCGGCCGAAGGTGGCGAGTGGCTTGCCAATGACTTTCCGGGCAGGGTAATCCCACACCACAACTTGCCCATTACAGCCCGCGCTGATTGCCCGCTTGCCATCGCGGCTGATGACCCGCGCCATTGGCCCGCCACACGCGACATCGTCGCCGGGTATTTCCAATGGATCGATCGATGTCGGTGCGACTAATGCTCCGTCCTTGTCGAACGTCGGATCGTTTCCGATTGTCCAACCGGCCGGTGGTCCGGAGAGCGGACGCTCGTCCGCGAAGATTTTGGGTTTTTCGGGCGACCAATCGATCGGCTCGCCGATCGGGCGACCGTTGGCGGTATCGAACGTGAACGCCTTGTAATTGACGCCGTTCTTGTTAGTGGGGCCATCGCGAAGGAGCGTGACAAACGCCTTGCCATCGGGTCGAAACGCGACGCGGTCGATACGCAGGTCATCGAGTTGACCCTTGCGAACAAGCTTCAATTCGGGCAATGTCCACAACCGCCATTGGCCGCCCGTTCCGCCCGTCAGCACCAACTGACCATCGGGGCTAACGACACCCGATGCCCCGATGCCGTTCGATGGCATCGTCTTGGCGATCATCTTGCCCGTCTCAACGTCCCAAAGCCGCATTTCGTAGTCGAATTCATCGCCCAGGTTCGGCGTGGCACCGCCACCGGTGAGGAGTAGTTTCGAATCCGGTGTGAACGCCAGCCAACAGGCCTCCGCAGTCGGTCGCAGCACATGCGTCGGAGTGTCCGCCGCAAGTAGCGGCCACGCCAACACCAGGAAAGTCAGGCAGAGTAGGAATCGAGCATTCATGAATCCCTCCGATTAGTGGAAAGGCGGCGACGCGATCGATTCAATCGTCAACTCATTGAATTCCGGTTCGTACTCTTCGATCACCGTATTGTTGCCAGCACCACACGCACGGAGGCACTTGCGAATGACCTTTAACCCGAGATTCCGATCGTAGACGACGATGTTCACACCGCAAAACTCGATGGTATTGTTTTCGCCCAGCTGCGATCCGCCGCCCACGACTTCGCCGAGTTCACCGAGTGCTCTCGCGATGGGATCTTCATACTTGTGGCCGCGTTCCAACGGCGACAGTGGCTCGCGAATGAGCACATAGAAAAAATGCTGGCCTCGTACTGCCGCCGACTCCGCGATTCCACGCAACACTTCCTGGCGACCATCGAGTGACTTCGGGGGGTTTGACATGGCTACCTCGATCGGGGATGAACGATAACACCTCCGTTTAACTTGGGCCAAATTTCATATTAAACCTTGGCTCGCTCGCTCCAATCTTCGATGCTCAATCCTGCAATTCGATTGAAATCACGGGTGTTACCCGTCACCAAAATAGCCCCGATACTCATTGCGATTGCGGCAATCTTCAGGTCGTTCCCTCCGACATTGAGCTTGGCTTTTTTGAGTTGTTTGAACGTGAGGAGTGCTTCCGGCGACGGTGTGATAATCGACCAGTTCTTGAGTTCTATCAGAGTGTCCGCCAATCGCTGATATGTCTTTGCCGCATCAACCGCCGACTTGGCATTGCGAATGGCCGACAGCCAACCATCCCAGATCTCTTCTATAACAATGATCGGCAGTCCGATCCCAACTAGCATATGACGGATTACAGAAGTGAACATGGGCATTTCGTACCGCATATACATCGAGAAGCTGTCGGTATCGAGAAGATAGCGGATCACGGCAAGTCCCACGCATCGGTTTGTTCGTTTGCCTTTGCTCTAGCTTCGGCAATGCCGGCGAGCCAGGCATCTGTAAAGTGGTCCTGCGGCCATATTGGGAGATCGGGCACCGTGGCGATGTGAAGCCGTACAATCTCGGCTCCCGCTCGAACGCGGTCAGTTAGCGCTTCTCGCAATTTCTCAAGCGCCTCAGCCTTGGTGTTTCCTTCTGCGGATGCTGGCATCGGATCGCCACTCGTGGCGCGAAAGCCGATCCCAGGGGTTGGCTCAATCAAAACGGAAAGTTCCATCGGTTTCCCCTCAATTGTCGGTAAACTCACAACGCGGCGGCGAGGCGTTCTTTTTTCACTGCGTCGCGCATTGGTTCGATCATCAGATTCAGATCGCCCGCGATGACGGCATCGAGCTTATAAATTGTAAACTCGATGCGGTGGTCGGTGCAACGATTTTGCGGGAAATTGTAGGTGCGGATGCGGGCGTTGCGGTCGCCGGTACCGATCAGCGACTTCCGCATGTCGGCGCGTTCTTTGTGCAATTTGTGTTGCTGAAACTCGAACAGCCGCGAGCGCAAAATCCGCATCGCGCGGTCGTAGTTTTTGTGTTGGCTGCGTTCGTCCTGGCACTTCACTTCCATCTCTTCGATCGTGCCTTTACGGTACCAAATACGTACGGCACTTTCGGTCTTATTCACCTTCTGGCCACCCGCGCCGCCCGCGCGCATTCGCTCCCACTCGATGTCTTCGGGGTTGATGACGACCTGTACTTCGTCCGGCTCGGGCAGTACCGCCACCGTTGCCGCCGACGTGTGAATCCGCCCCTGCGTTTCGGTCTTCGGCACGCGCTGCACGCGGTGCCCGCCAGACTCGAAGCGGAGCATCTGGAAGCAGTCTTCACCCTTTACGCTGAAGACGACTTCCTTGAAACCGCCCGCTTCGCCGGGGCCGAACGAAATCTCTTCGATAGTCCAATTGCGTTCGCGGGCAAACCGCGTGTACATCTCGTACAGCGACCCCGCAAACAGTGCGGCTTCATCGCCACCGGTACCCGCGCGAATTTCAACGATGATCCGGTCGAAATCCTCGCCGGGATCGACCAGAAGCTGATCCTCGATTTTCGCTTTCAGCGTTTCGTATTGCGGGCGCAGTGCGGCCAGTTCCTCTTCGGCGATGGCCACGAGTTCCTTATCCGCAAGCATCGTCTCGGTTTCGGCAATCGCACCGGAGATGTGCAGGAACTCGATGTACGGCTTCACCGCTTTCGCAAGTGCGCCGTGCTCTTTCGCCACGACTGCAAAGCGTGCGGGATCGCACGAAATGACGGGGTCCGAAAGCTGGGTTTCCAGCTCGCGAAAGCGGGCCAACTTCTGCTCCATGGCGGGCCACATACGAACACCGGCTTTGTGGGAGAACGGGAAAAGGATGACCGGAAACGACAAAAGTGACGGAGGAATCTCGCGGCGGGAATCCCCATCGCGACCGATTCTCCCGTCACTTTTTGCGGATGCTCGTCGCTACTTCGTTGCGGCGGCTTCGGCAGCGGCCTCAGCGGCAGCGGCTTCGGCCTTCGTTTCGCTCGACTTAATGCCGTAAGCCGAGTTCTTATAGCGCGTGTTGAACTTCTCGACGCGGCCCGTGGTATCCAGGAACTTCATCTTCCCGGTAAAGTACGGGTGGCTCGCGCTCGAAATTTCCACTTTGTACAGTGGGTATTCGATGCCGTCGGTCCATTTGACCGTCTCGGTGGTGGCTACTGTGGACCGCGTGAGGAACGTAAAGTTCGCTGCCGCGTCGAGGAACACGACGGGCCGGTATTGAGGGTGAATGCCCTTCTTCATGACGAATCGTCCTATGAGTGTCGCCTGACCAAATTAGATCTGTCATGATAGTTAAGGCACCCACACGGGCAAGAGCGCGGGGGTTAAACGCGATGTGGTACTGACTTTCTGATGTCTGATGTAGCTGGCCTCTGTGAGGCCGGTGCAGAGGCATCCTCTTCTCAATAGTCAGTCAAAGTCATGCTGACTTGGGAACGTATTGCGACTTAACGGAAATGTCCATGGCCATCATCTTTTGTGCGGGCTTATCCGTTGGCCACTTCGATACATTGACGTGATTCGGGTTCGCATGTATCGGATCCGCCGTCACATCTAAGCCTTGATCCGTAAACGCGGAGACTACGACATCTGCCCTGCCATAGAGCGTGACTTTTCGAAGGACTGCTACCCGTTCGCCTTCTCCCCACAGTTCTGTGGGAGTCGTTTCCGCGTGTCGGGTCATCGACAATTCCGGGCGCGGATGGGGGATGAAAGCATCCGGCTTGACCGTTTGATTCGAGCTGCGCAAGTGTCCAGAGAACAAAATGAAGCGGGCTACCGTTTCATTGTGTTCTACGGGTGGGACGTGGGCTGGGTCGAACACAGTTAAAGCTCCCGAACTAACTGCAGCAGTTCGTAGGGAGCATCCGAGAAGAAAACGAGCGTGCCGTAGCGTTTATTCATACCGAAGAGTCCCGCGTAGTGCAGGAATCCTTCGGGGTCGATGCTGACCGAAAGCATCCGGTGCGGGCTTCTCTGCCACTCCATTGTCAGTTGGCCATCCGGTTCCGCACCGATTGAGGGCATAGGGAAACCCAACGGCAGTGAATCGATGAGGCAGTAAGCGGCACGGTAGGTTTCTTGTTCCACGGGAAGCGCACCGTGCCCATCCCAACCGATCAATGAGCATTCCTTCCACACATCGTGCAATTCACTGATAGTAGAATAAATTTCGAACGTGGACAATCGACGAGAATCCGCACGGGAATGCCGTAAGTTTCGGTCGATCGAGTTGGCCGCTTCACCGCAACTCATAGTCGCCATTGCTATCCTCCCTGGAAACTCTTGATCGCCCGATCCGTCAAGAGGTCGAAGAAGACCTTGTTTTTAAGCCATCGCATCTCGCGCAAGGCAAGATCCCTGTCTCGATCCGAACAATCAATTGGCTTGGTAGTATATACGTCAATATCGAGGTACAGGCCCGAACTCTCCGACTGTCCTAATATCGTTGGTTGTACCAGCTTGATCACGCGAATTCCATACGGCCGGTCGGGTACCGAAAAGGTGCTCTGGTAAAGGAACTCCTTCAACGGCAGATTTGAAGGGCAAGTAGGGGGTTCCTTGAGATACTCGGCGATTGTTTCAAGAGTGGCGGCCGGAATGTGGTTTACGAATCGGACTCCAAGCCGTTGAATTTCTACTGGTGCATAGATTTTCTCAAATGCAAGCCACACGTTCGTAGCAGATGCAGTGAATTGTTGCCAGTCCTCGTATGGCTTCATTCGGCTGAATGCCACGCCATCGCGAGTGAAGAGAGCGACATCGAGTGTATCGTTCGAGGTCAATCGATAACCCAACAGGCTCGTGTGATGCTTGACGATGGGAGCAGGCTCTGTTTCCGTCATCGTCGCATCAATCGAGAATTGTTCGACGGGTTGGCAATTCGGGTAATTTGACAATTGCTCGGACAGTTGGGCTTGAATCGTCTTGAAATCCCAAGGGTTCTGCGCACGAGCTTGCCAATGGATAACCGCTTCCACGATAGGCGGCGTAGATAGAAGCGGAAAATGTTCCGATAGATCGATGAGAGATTGATCTTTCGCCATCTTTGTCTTCATGAATGATGAGGCTGCAAGAAAACAGTCAATATTTTACATTACATGCAGAATCCGTCGTGTCGAGTGGGCCGCAGAAGCGGGCCGCTTTTCGCGGCAAGTCTCAGCGTCGCAAAGTCCCCCCACCGGACTTCGCCAGAATTCGTACATTTCTGGCATGACCCACGAACAGATACTCGCGCATCTCGCGACGCTGGCGAAGCCGCCGGGGAGTCTCGGACGCCTCGAAGAACTTGCGTCGCGGCTGGCGTTCATCCAACAAACGCTGGCCCCGCGTACGAAGCCGCGGCGCGTCGTGCTGTTTGCCGCCGATCATGGCGTGGTTGCGGAGGGCGTGTCGGCGTGGCCTTCGGACGTGACGCGGTTGATGGTGCAAACGATCGCCAACGGGCGTGCCGCCAGTAGCGTGCTGGCGGCCAGCACCGGCACCGAACTGCGCCTGATCGACGTCGGCACGATCGGCCCGCTGACGCCAGAGGGGCCGGTCCTTCGCAATCGCCGGGTGCGCGAAGGTTCGCGCAATCTGGCGCAGGAACCGGCGCTGACAATCAGCGAATTTCGCGAGGCGTGGGCCGTCGGCAAAGCCCAGGCGGCGGAAGCGATTGCCGACGGCATCGCCATCGTGGCTGCCGGGGAAATGGGCATCGGCAACACCACGCCCGCAAGTTGTTTGATCGCGTTACTCACGGGGAACGCCGCCGAAGACGTCGTCGGGCCAGGGGCCGGTTCGAGCCAGTCGGTGATCGCCCGCAAACTCGAAGTCGTTCGCGCTGCGGTGCAAAACGCTCGCGCGTTCCTAGATAGCGAACCCGAGTCGGCGATGGCTTCCGTGTGCGGGTTGGAGATCGCGGCAATGGCCGGTTTCTACCGTGCGGCCGCTGTTGGCGGCCTTACAATTGTGCTCGACGGGTTCATTGCCACGGCGGCGGCGCTGATCGCCGAACGGCTGCATCCGGGTACTGCCCGCGCGATGATCGCCGCGCACCGTTCCGCCGAACCGGGCCACGGTTTTGCGCTGAACCACCTCGGACTCGTGCCGATTCTCGACAATTGGGCGATGCGGCTCGGCGAGGGGAGCGGCGCGATCTTGCTGATGCCGATGCTCGATGCGGCGGCGGCGATCCTGCAAATGGCAACGCTTCAGGACGTTCTCGCATCATGAGCATCACTCGCGTTTTCCACAGTTTCGCGACGGCCGTGCAATTCCTCACCCGCGTGCCCCTGCCCGGCGGGATGAGTCAGCCGGGTGCGGACATCACGCTGTTGCGCAGTGCGGTGATGTACTTCCCGCTCGTCGGTGCGCTGATCGGTTTTGCCACGGGAAGCCTCATCTGGCTGGCGTTGCAAGTGTGGCCGCCGTTCGTCGCGGTCGGCTTGGGGCTGGTGTTCGAAGCGATGCTAACGGGTGGCTTTCACGAAGATGCCGTCGCCGATTCGTGCGATGCGTTCGGCGGCGGCTGGACGGCGGACGACGTGCTGCGGATCATGAAAGATAGCCGAATCGGCAGTTTCGGCGCACTGGGGCTGTTGCTGGCAGTCGGGTTGCGTGCCACCAGTTTGGCATCGCTCGAACCCACACACGTGATACTGACAACGATGGCATCGGCGGCGCTCGGCCGCTGGGCGATCCTGCTGCTCATGGCCACCGTGCCACCCGTGCCGAAACGCGACAGTTTGGCGAAAGATGTCGGCGAACAAATCGGCTGGCGCGAAGTCGCCATTGGCTCGCTGCTGGTAGTTCCCGGAATCGTCGGCTACGCGATGCACGATCTGCAACGGCTTGCAATCGGGCTATTTGCCGTGATGGCCATCGCGTTCATCTGGGGGCGTTACGTTCGCTGGCGGATCGGTGGCGTCACCGGCGATTGCCTCGGTGCGCTCTGTTACGCCGCTCAAGTGACGGTTTTGCTCGTAGCGAGTACCAAATGACACGTACCGTCACTCTCGTTCGCCATCCGCCCGTGGAACTCCACTACCGGACGCTCTGTTACGGTTCCACGGATGTGCCACTCGGCCCCGATGGCATGGCCATCGCTGCGCAGATTGTCGCAACGTTGGCCACGCAACCGATCGCGCAGATCGTGCATAGCGGGTTGCAACGCGCCGCGATTGTGGCCGAGGAACTCGCGATGCGCACCGGCACGGTGGCCCACGTCGATGTGCGGTTGCGAGAGATACACTTCGGCGAATGGGAACTGCAAAGCTGGGACGAAATCTACGCGAAAACCGGCGACGCGATGATGGGCATGATACAGAACCCGAGCGCCTGGCGAGCGCCTGGTGGCGAGACGATGTACGAACTCCGCGAACGGGTTTTGCAGTGGTATCGCGAACTTCCCGATACGGGCGACATCGTTGCGATCTGCCACGGTGGCCCGATTGCGGCATTGCTCGGCACCCTGCGTGACTTGCCCGTTTCCGACTGGCCGGCGCTGATTCCCAAACACGGCGAAATCACTTCTTTGGCTTTGCCTCGAACTCCTTGATGTACTTCTCCGGTTCGTCCTTAAACGCATCGCGGCAACCCGAACAGCAGACGTAATAAGTCTTGCCATTGTGCGTGACAGTCATGCTGCCACGCCCGCCACTGACGATGCACTCCGGCCCCGTTGGCACCTCCGCGAACGCGACGCCTTCCTTCGTGGCCCCCACCTGATACTTCCGCACGAACGATGTCTCACCCTCCGGTTTCGTCTCGAATCGGTACAAATACCGGTTGTGATGCAGTAGCGTGAACACGAGCCGTTCGGTTTCCTTGGTCTTGTCGTCGATTCGTTCGAACGTCAGGATCGTCTCTTTAGTTTTGCCGATACTGAGCGTGCCGATGAATGTCACGCTGTCGCCGTCGACGGTCTTGGCGATCAGTTGGTACGTCTTCTTGTCGACGAGGTAGCGGAGTTCGCCTTGCGTGGTGAACTTGCCTTTGTCGATGGTCATTTTGAGCCAGACGTCTTCGCCTTTGAACTGCCATTCCCAGCTGATCGTTTCATTCCAAAATGTCTTGTCCTTGGCAGGCCGAACCGCTTCCTGCGTGCCGGTGCCTTTCCACGAACCGACAACGAGGTTGCATGCTTTGAGTGCGTCTTTCGCCGTTGTCGTGTCGGCCCCCGCCACCGCCATCGCGATAGCCAACCAGCAGGAAAGCGTCGCCATTGTTCCCCTCCGCAAACGAGATTTTCGTCGATTATACTCCGCGCGGGGTGATTCGATACGTTTTTGTTAGCCCGACGCGCAAGTTTT
>JANXNT010001122.1 GCA_025353985.1 Limnoglobus sp. | reverse complement strand
ACTTCGGCTTTGCCAGTCCAGCCGAACGTCGTTTCGCCATCGAACAACAGCAGCCAGCCATCCGCGATTTCCTTCTCCGAAAGAAACGATGGTTTGGCTTTCTCATCGGCACGCACACCGGTCGTGGCGAGTAGAAAGCCGATACCGAGAATGAGCGAGGAGAGTTGCATGGTGTCACCTTTATCGTAGAAATTACGCGATCGCTTGTTCGATCCAGCCGCCGCCGAGGACGCGGGTACCGTCGTAGAAGGTCACGGCTTGGCCGGGCGTGACGGCCGACTGCGGTTCGCCGAACTCGACGGTCACGCCGCCATCGGGGGTGGCTCGAATGTGCGCCGGGCCGCCGGGGTGACGGTAACGAATCTTCGCCACGCACGCCAGCGATTCGGTCGGTGGGTCGATCAACCAGTTGATCCGCGAGGCGACTAAGCCCTTCGAAATCAGTTCGGATTCGTCGCCGACGATCACGGTGTTCGTGCTCGGTAGAATCTCCAAAACGAACCGTTTCTTGCCACCGCCGCCGACGCCGAGGCCCTTGCGCTGCCCAATGGTGAAGCGGTCGATGCCATCGTGTTCGCCCAAAATTGTGCCGTCTTTCTCGGCGATCGTTCCCACCGCCATCGCTTCCGGGCGACGCTTGCGAACGACATCGACGTGGTTGCCGGTCGGCACGAAACAGATTTCCACGCTGTCCGGTTTGACGGCGACATTCGCCAGCCCCGCCTCGGCCGCAATCTCGCGAATCGCCGGTTTGAGGTAACCGCCCACGGGGAAAATCAGGTGGTTCAGCACCTCGCGTTTGATGCCGTGCAGCACGTAGCTTTGATCCTTATCCGGATCGACGCCCTTGTGCAGTTGGTTCTGGCCGTCGGCATCTTTCAGCACTTGCGCGTAGTGCCCCGTCGCGATGAAATCCGCACCGATCTGCTTGCCGAATTGCCACAATTGCCCGAATTTCAGCCAGCTATTGCAGACGACGCACGGGTTCGGCGTGCGGCCCTTCAAGTACTCATCCGCGAAGTAGTCGATGATTTTGTCGAACTCGCGCGCAAAATCGAGTGCGTAAAACGGGATATCCAACCGGTCCGCCACGCGCCGCGCATCGCCCGCATCAATGGCCGAACAGCAACCCTTTTTGTTCTCGCGGCGTTCGTCGGGATCGTCGGTGTGGCTACCAGTGCGCATGAACAAGCCGACAACATCATAGCCCTGCCGTTTCAAAAGCACAGCCGATGCCGAACTGTCCACGCCACCGCTCATCGCCAACACAACCCGCGCCATGACTGAATGCCTCCCGTTTCGATTCTGTCAGTATACGGCCACGGTTCTATTCCCAACGATTTTGGTAGCAGTCGTAACGAGTCTTCGAGACGCGACGCGATTGGCACAGGCCCAGCGTATGAACGGACTTTTTCGCTAGAGCCTGTTATGCACTTAACGTGAGTGGTGGCGGTAGAATAAGCTATGAACACTGAACGCCAACCGTATCCGAGCGATGTCACCGACGACGAGTGGGCCTTCGCCGCCCCTTATCTGACCCTGATGCGAGAGGACGCGCCGCAGCGAGAGCACGACCTCCGCCACGTCCTGAATGCCCTGCGTTGGCTGGTCAAGACCGGCAGCCCGTGGCGGATGATGCCCCACGATTTCCCACCTTGGGCGGCGGTTTACCAGCAGGCCCGACGGTGGATTGAGGCCGGTTGCTTCGAGGCGATGACCCACGATCTTCGGGAGATCGTGCGGATTTCTGCCGGTCGGGATGGCTCTCCGACGGCGGCGATTTTCGACGGTCGGACGATCCAGTCGACTCCGGAAAGCGGCGGTCGAGGCGGCTACGACGGCGGGAAGCGGAAGAAGGGTTCGAAGGTGCATGTGGCGGTGGATACGCTGGGAAATCTGCTGGCTGTGAAGGTCACAGCGGCCAACGCGCAGGAGCGAGCCGAGGTGGCCGACTTGTCGGCGGCCGTGCAGAATGCCACCGGCCAGACGGTCACGCTGGCTTACGTGGATCAGGGCTACACCGGGGCACAGCCCGTCGCCGATGCGGCGGCGCACGGGATCCGTTTGGAAGTGGTCAAACACACCGAAGCGAAGCGGGGTTTCGTGCTGTTGCCGCGACGGTGGGTGGTCGAACGATCGTTCGGCTGGCTGGCCCGATTCCGGAGGCTGGCACGGGACTATGAACGTCTCACCGAGACGCTGGCCGGCTGGCACTGGGTCGCATTCGCGGGACTGTTGCTCCGCCGCATCGCCAAATTGGCGAACGAAAGTGCATAACAGGCTCTAGCACGCCGGTCGCTCGTGCCGCTTCGCGTTGGCGGTCGGCACCGGACAGCGCGAGCATCAGCCGACGGCGGTCGGCGAGCCGTTCGGGTGTCAAGTCGGCGGGTAGCGCCAGAGCCGGGACTTTGCAATCCGGTATGCTGACAGATACATCATCTAGTTATCGACTTGAGGTGGATACGATGACCCAAACGTTGATCATACGTGGACGATATACAGACCGCACGTTCATTCCAGACGGCCGGCTGCCGGATGCC
>JANXNT010001004.1 GCA_025353985.1 Limnoglobus sp. | reverse complement strand
TCCGTCGACGGCGGTGCGTTCGGATATTGCAGAGACGATTGGCAAACTGAAACCGGTGTCGCAAGTCGCGGGTGCGGCACTCGAACAAACGCTGCTGTCGGACCCGTCCGAAAGCGTGCGGAAGTCCTCGCAGAAGGCACTTTGGGATTATCACCTGAACGGCTATCGTTCGACCGGCGCGAATGCGGCGATGCCTCAGACGGTGGAGCCACCGCTTGCGAAACCGAAGAGCGTCCCCGTGGCATTGCCGGTGAGCAGGCAGAAGCCCGCGCCGGCGACTCCTGCGGTTGTTGCGGCGGTGCCGCCACGCGCGATCACAACGGGCATCGGCAAAGGCGCAATCTACCCGCAGACGATCGAGCCACCGCTCGCGAAGCCGAAGGAGACCGTCGTCGTGGTGCCGCCGGTCCCTTCGATTCAGGTGCCGCCGTTGCCGACACCATTCGGGCTGCCGGTGATCCCGCCACTGCCCGCTACGCCATCGATTCCGCCACCGAACTGACAGCACCCGGCAAAGAGTGATCCCTTTTTAAATGCGAGATCGTATCCGTTCTTTTCTTATTCTGGTAGCCGCAGGTCTTTAGTCTGCGCGGGGCAAATACCCTAAAAAACCAGTCGTGGCGAGTCTTCGAGACGCGACGAAAGAAGCACAATGCCGATGGGTGCGGCCCCGTCCCATGGTACCACCATGGGCTACGTGAGCGATCCTTTCAGGACCGAAGAACGCCGACCCTGAAGGGGTCGCTCTCTCAGCCCATGGTGAAACCATGGGACGCCGTGACAAATACCCAAAAAATCAGTCGTGGCGAGTCTTCGAGACGCGACGCAACCCAGAACGGTCATTCCGGGCGTAACAAGAGGTTTCTGCCGCGAGAATTACCATATCAACTCACCGCGATACCGCCGAGGAAGTTGATGTCATCCGCGAAGATGTCCGACAGCACTTCTCCGTTTGCGGCTCGCAACCGGGTGAGGCGGGGAGCACCGCCCGGTCCGGCCCCGACGATGATTTCCTTCGTACCATCGCCATTGGTGTCCGCCACTCCGATAGTGAAACCACCTTTGAATTTGCTGTCAAACACGGGGTAGGATTTGGCAGGGGTCGGGCTAATGATGGCGGGGTTGAAGTCGGCGGCGCGGAAGATCGACAGTGTGGGCGGGGCGATGCCGATGCCCGTTCCCGTAACGATAGACTGCCCGAGCGTGATACCCGCGTCCAGGCCGAAGTTGCCACCGGAAACACTGACTCCGCCGCGGTCGTTGATGTTACCCGCGTAGAAACTGGCGAAATTGACGAGGTCGGCGTAGCGGAACACGCGAACGAGTGGCGCTCCGCCGTTACCGGCCCCGGTAACGATATCGAGTTTGCCGTCACCGTCCCAGTCGACGAGTCCGACGTTCACGCCGCCGCGAAACGTCCCTTCGTAGGCAAAGAAGTCGCGGAGCACGCTGCCATCTTTGCCGCTAATCACGACGACGCGCGGGCCGCCGCTAAAACCCGCCCCGACAACGAGATCCGCGAACTCGTCACCGTCCAGATCGCCGATGGCAATATCTACGCCGCCATGAAACGACTCTTCGAGTGCGAACCGGTTGAGGAGGATCGATCCGTCTTTCCCGGAGACCACGGCCACTCTCGGGGCACCCGTCGGCCCCGCGGCAAAGCCCACGTCGGGAACGCCGTCGCCGTTGACATCGCCGACCGCCGCCCGCACCGAACCGGCGAAATTTCCGAACGGGATCGGTACCGAAGTCCTCACGCCGGTGACCGGTGCGATGAGAGTCGCGGAGCGGTTGCCGACAATGACGGTCGGATTCCCCGTTCGCGGGATTGTGAGCGTGAAAGTCGTACTGGCGCTAGCCGAGTTGCGATCTGTGACAGTGATCGTGAACGTGAACCTGCCGGTAAGACTGTTGGTGTTTGTAACGATCAAGTTGCGAAACGCGCCAGTGCCAACTAACTCAGTCACAACACCCGCCGTTCTGATATTATTCGGTCTGCCATCAACCTTACTAGACACCTCTAAATTCAGACCCAATTGCACAAATGGCGTCTCCGCATCGCCGATAGTGAACGGGATTGCTGGAATCTCAGCCCCGCGCGCGGTCGTGAAGTCGGCGATGCGCGAAATGACGGGCGGCGTGTTTCGCTTCACCGTGACTGTGAAGGAACTTGTGGCCGTGACCCCGTTACCATCGGTCACCGTGAGCGTGATGATAGCATCGCCGAATTGCCCGGCTATGGGCCTAATCGTTACCGTGCGACCCGGGCCCGTGTTCGGGCCCGTTGTGGGGGTCAAGACGATGTTGTCCACAGGAACGAGCGTGGGATTCGATGATGACTTTGAGACTACCAGGCCTCTCAGCGTTTCAGCATCGCGAACCGTGAACGGAATCGACTGAATGATGGTGGCCACGCGGTCGTTGTCGGCGACGCTCGTTTGGGTATCGATCGCCGAAATCGTCGGTGGTGTGTTCACGAACACGTCGAACGTAAGGGTAGCGGTGGCCATGTCGCCATCGGTCACCTTGAGCGTGATCGTGGCTCTGCCGGACGCTCCGGCGACGGGCGTGATCGTCAGCCTGCGAGTTCCGCCAGCGACAGTGACGATGGCGACCCCCGAAACCGGTACGAGTGCGATATTCGACGACGAAATCGCGACCACGTCTAGGCTCCCCAGCGCAGTCTCAACATCGCCCACCGTGAAATTCGTCGGCGTAATATTCGTCCCGAGCGTCGTCGATTGGGTCGCGATATTTTGAATAAAAAAAGGCGGCGCGTTCACTAAGACTGTGAACGTACGGGTGGCGGTGGCCCCGTCGCCGTCTGTCACTGTCAGCGTGATATCAGCTGTGCCAATAGCCCCACCGACGAAGGTGATCTTCACCGTGCGATTAGCGTCAGTACCGACTTCGATCACCGATACAACGTGGTGATTCGGCAATGACGACGCGATAGTCAGTCTCGCCGGCGTCTCAAGATCGCCCACCGTGAAAGGGATTAACAGATTCGCCGTCCCGAGCGTGACCGTTTGCTTACCGATCGCCGAAATTGTCGGTGGCGTGTTCGCCGGTGGCGGCGGCGGAGGCGGTGGCGGCGGCGGTGGCGGCGGCGGTGGTGGCGGCGGTGGCGGCGGTGGCGGCGGCGGCGGCGGCGGTGGCGGTGGCGGTGGCGAAGTGACGACGAGATCGAATTGGCTCGACAACCCGCCGACGGTCGCCGTCACGGCAAACGTTCCGGATTTGTCGTTGGCTTTCAGCGTGGCGGTGGCGATATTGTCCGAGTCGGTGATGATCTTTCCCGTTCCTGGCGCGAATGTGCCACTCGCCCCGTTCGACCCGATAGCGGGAGTGAACGTGATCAGCTGCATCGCGGGGATGGATAAAGTTTTACCCTGTGCATCGACATCACCTGAGACAATCTGCACAGCGAGGTTTGTTGTGAACGCGGTGTTGGCGTTGGTGGATTGGTTGTTTCCGGCAACGATCTGAAGCGCGAACCGGCTTTCGAACGCACCGATGTCGTTGGCGGCCCCTTGTGGGCGGGCGATGCCGCGCTGATCGGTAGTGCTGCCAGCGGCAGCCGCGTCGATCGCTGGGCTGCCGAATTTGAGCGCGTACGTCTGGGTCGGCCCGCCGTAGACCCCGAGCGCGGCGAGTTGCGGGTCGGCGACGATCGTGCCCGTCCCGGTTAATCCGCCGGTCGTAGCGTTCTGCTGCACGATGTTATTCGTGCCGCTGCTACTCTGGTTGCGAAATGCGGTGTAATCGTCGACGACTTTAATGCTACCATTCGAGGAGTAGGCGAGGATGCTGTTCGTGAGCGAGACAACCGCCGACTTGTTAAAGCTGATCGTCGGTCCAGACTGCGTGGACTCGAAGTCGCTACCGAAGTTGAAAATCGCCCCGCCGGCATCGCTGGCGATGTTGCGTGCGAGCGTGCCGTTGGTAACGGTGACGCTTCCGTTCAGGTTGAAGATCGCGCCGCCGTAGCCTTTGCCACTTGTGGCCGATCCGCCGCCGGATCCGCCCGTGGCCACGTTTCCGGTGAGTGTACTATCGTTGATGAAGAGGCTGCCACCGTAGTTGAAAACCGCCCCGCCGAGGCCCGCACCGCCGCCGCCATTATTCGTGCCGGTTCCCCCGCCGAATCCGCCAGGAATGGTATCGCCGTAGCTGCTGCCGCCACCGCCTCCGCCAAACCCACCATTGCTGCCGGTGCTGGCGGATCCACCACCACCGCCACCGCCAAATCCGCCCGGAGCTTGACCGCCAAATCCGGCGGAGCCACCGCCGCCGAACCCGCCTGGGGAGTTGATACTGATTCCACCATTCGGGCCACCGCCATCGCCAGTCCCAAACATACCGACGGTCCCATCTCCACCGAGGCCACCGCCGCCGCCGCCGAACGCGCCGCCGCCGTTGCCACCAAGCGCCTTATTACCGTCGAGCGTGGTTCGATTCAGCGTAAGCGTGCCCGCGTTGACCACCGCGCCGCCCAACCCGGCCGCGCCACCACCGCCGCCGGAACTGGTACCGCCATTTGCGACTCCGCCCGCCAGGGTCAGGTCTTGTAGCGTCAGGTTACCGCCAGTCGCCACGTAAAATAGTCGTTGGGTCGTCGTCCCGCTGATCGTTACGCCATTCTGGACGGTGGGGCCTAGGATCGAAATCGGTGACGTAATTAACAACGCGGAAGGGCCGAAGGTGTTATCCCCAACGGTTGGGCGGAAATGATCAGTTCGTCTTGCCGAACCGCCATGCGGTCACTGCGTTCCGGGCTGCCGAGCCACTCGCGGTTGGCAATCAGGTCTTGCCGCCTCACCGTCATGCCTTGGCCCACGTACCGTTCCGCGAATCGCTGCACGCTCGGATATTTGCGGTAGCCATAGTCCGCATTGAACTTGGCCCAACGTGCGTGCAATCGGTTGTCGGACCAGTACGTGACGTGCAATTGCTGAATTTCCGGCACGCAATCGTCGATCCGCAACATGAAGCCCGTCGAGAACACCGAGCGAAGATGTTCCTGAAAGAAGCACGACACCCGCAAGTTCCACGCCGCCGGATCGCGGCCGACATCGCGACAATCGCCAACCGTGCGCATCGCATCGCGAATCTGGTCGGCAGACAATCGGGTCGATTGGGGCATAACTGCGATGTATGCAATTACGCGATCAATTGCCAGTTTTATTGAAGTCTCATAGTGGATTCACAGTGCCATTTGACTGGAATGGCACGATCGGGTGAAATCTCATGTCAGTAACTGATCGAGTTCGCCAACGAGGCGGCTAAACTTTGCAAGTGCGGCGTTCACCGGTTCGGGCGTGGCCATATCGACACCTGCATCGCGCAGTAAATCGAGCGGGTCTTTGCTGCTGCCTGCTTTCAGGAAGTTCAAATACGCATCGAGTTCGGGCTTGCCGCCCTTCGTCACGCGCTCGGCGAGCGCGATCGCGGCCGACAGTCCCGTCGCGTATTTGTACACGTAGAACGCGCGGTAGAAGTGCGGGATTCGCAGGCACTCCAGGCTCAGTTCGTCGTCCAAAACGAACGCGGGGCCGAAGTAGGCGTCGAGCAGTTTGCGGTACTCGCCACGCAAAGTTTCGAGCGTCAGCGGTTCGTTATTTTCCGCCAGTGCGTGCGTGATCTTCTCAAACTCGGCGAACATCGTTTGCCGCACGATCGTCTTGCGAATATCGTCGATTTCGCGGCCGATAAAGTACGCGCGTTCGCGATCATCGCGTGCCCGTTCGCGCATGTAGTCGCTGAGTAATTGTTCGTTAAATGTACTTGCCACTTCGGCCACGAAAATCGTGTATTGCGAATATTGATACGGTTGCTGTTTCGAGTAGTGTGAATGCATACTGTGCCCCGCTTCATGCGCGAGCGTGAACACATGGTCGAGTACATTTTCCTGATAGTTCATCAGGATATACGGCGCACTGTCATAACAGCCACTGCTGAACGCGCCGCTGTGTTTCCCCTTATTTTCGTAGCGATCGCACCACCGACCGCGCATGCCCGTTGCCAGCACGTTGCCGTAATCGCTGCCGAGCGGCTTTAGCGCATCGAGTACCAACTCCACGCCTTCATCCCACGTCGTTTTCCGTTGAAACTCGGTGAGAATCGGTACATAGACATCATAAAAATGAATATTGTCGAGCTTCATCGCGCGCTTGCGGACATCGTAATACTTGTGTACAGCCGGCAGGTTCGCTCGCACCGCGGATAAGAGATTGTCGTACACGCTGACGGGTACATTATCCGGGAACAATGCGGCTTCGCGCGCGGAAGGATAATTCCGCACTCGCGACTGATACACATCTTGCTTTACCGACCCTGCCAGCGTTGCGGCCAACGTGTTCGCGTGATCGGAATATTCGACGTAATATTGGTGGAACGCGACTTCGCGAATCGCGCGATCCGGGCTTTCGAGCAACATCGAGTACGTCGAGTGGCTAAGCTCGATCGTCTCGTTATCCGCCGTCTCGATCGTACCGAAACGCATGTCGGCATCGGTCAATTGATCGAACACGCTTCGCGGCGTCTGGCTGGTTTCGGTCTGCATCGCGAGGATGCGTTCTTCTTTCATCGACAGCGTATGCGGCTTATACCGTAACAACCGTTCGAGCCACAATTTATAATCGGCGAGCACCGGCGATGCGATAAACTCGCGCATCGTGTCGTCGGGAATCGCCAGCAATTCGGGGCGATAATAGCTCGCTGCCTCGGCTGCGCGACCGGCGATGCCGATGTACCGCGCCTTCAAACCTTGATACTTCGAGTTCGCAACGTCTTCGGTTTCTTTCAAAAACGCATAAGTGCCGAGTTTGTCGCCGGCTCGCTCGAATCGTGCATCGAAGCGGAGCAGTGCGGCGACATTCTCGACCGACGTGCCGAGCGTGCCCGCGTAAATCGCGTAGCCGGGGACCATCGCTTCCCACTCGGCGAACGCGGTTTCCCACGCCTCATCGGTGGCGAACAACGTGGCGAGATCCCACGTGTGTGAGACGGAAACTTCAGACCGAGTAGGCAATCGCTTCGCGGACATTCTGACTCCCGATGAACAAATACGGACAGTGTTTTACTTCGGACGGGGTGATTCAATACGTTTTGTTAGCCCGACGCGCAAGCGAGGGGAACCCACGAAAACGCACGAGATCAAAGAAACGACAGTAATCCCTCGCTAGCGCGTCGGGCTAACAAGAATGGTTTGTTAAACCTGTGACGTGTCATTTCCGACCGTATGAAGTGTAGCTTACGCAGAAGGCGCAGACGGGCCACGGTCTTCCGCACGCCACGCTGCAAGTGTCAGCCAAGCCAGGGCCAAACCGATGCCCCAATGCAGTGTGCTGACGCACAAATAGATAATGTGCATCATGCGGAACGGTCGACGCATCGCGATCGTACGCCCCGTTGGATCGAGGAAATATTGCATGAGATCGTGCAAGTAAAACAACAAGAACAATAATAGCACCATAACCACGCCGAGCGTTTGTCGCACGAGTGTACGGCGCGTATTGGGATCGCGCGTTGCCGATACATCCCATGCCAGTATCGCGAGAAACACCAAGCCGATGCGGTTGAGCCATACCGTGACGAGTGCGGTGATTTCGCCTTGTGCCGAAGCCGAACCGAGAACATCGGTCCCAATCGGTACGACGACCGCCGAGTAAAACACGAAGCCACCCTGCCAGAGTAGCAATGTTTGCAACAACAAAAACCGACGGAAAATCGCGTGCATACAGAGTGTTACTTCGCAGTGAACTTTGTCTTAGTCGCGCTTCGTGACGACGAACGTCGGCACGACGCCGCCACCGGTGAGAACGTTGACGAGCGGCTCGGTTGAGAGTCGCGTCAGGCAGCCACCGAAGGCGCGGCCATTCGCCACGAACGGGTTCGTATCGACCCAGCGTTCGTGGATGTTCAAGCGGCCCGTATCGAACGACGGATACGGTTCGGTCGCCACATCGACGCGCTCTTGCACGACGTGGCCTTCGCTTTGCGCGAGGCTCAAACATTTCGCCCAAGTCGCGGTGTCGGTGTTCCAGCCGAGGACGATCTGTTTGCCGCCGTGAGCGTTATTTGGCTTTAAAACGAGGCGATCCTTGTTGTCGACGATATACGGCAGCAGATCGACGTGAAGCCCCTCGTGCATCGTAATCCGGTCGGCGACGATCCGCGTCCATGGGATATGCTCGCGGATCGCTGCGTATTCTTCGGGGGTGAACATCGCCGTATTGCGGTCGTCGGTGGCGACGGCGAATGCGGCTTTCTTGCCGAGGACTTTGCAGCGAAACGGGTTGACCATGCACGCCGCCCCCTCGCGCACGGAACGTATCAGAGGGTGGTTCAGGCCGCATTCGTCGATGAGATCGCGCAACAAAATTCGCCGGTAAACCAGATTCACCCGCCGTCCGTTTGCGCGAAGTGTCCCGTTGTAGTAATCGAGTTCGCGTGGGTCGGCGATGCATGTCTCAAAACCTTGTGCCTGAAGTGCCTCCGCGAACAGCACGAACTCGGCCTGCGTCGGCACGTTCGCCCAGTCGACAATCGCGATCCGTGGCGGTTCGCCGTTGCCGCTCCACTGGCGGTAACAGTCGAGTAGCACGGCCGTCAGTTCGCCCAAACAGGGGAGCGCAGTGGCAGTGTACGATTGCTGAAACTCTTGAAACGCAGGCAATTCGGCGAACACGGCGGCGAGTGCATCGGTGTAACCCGCGCCGGCGGGGGACTGCGAATTGAGTTCGACGAAGCGCAATCGCCCTTCGCGGCTGAAGAATCCATCGAACCGCGCGATCGGGTTCGGCGAGTCGTAACCGGGTTCGTGCGCGAAGAGTTCCTCTTCCCAATCGTGGACGCCGAACTGCTTCAGGAACGGGCGATCGCGCATGGCACGGTCGTGCATTTTGCGGAACGCGCGAGAGATAATCGACGTACGCGATTGGAGATATTCGCTTTGAAATGCGGTCAGAAAGCGCGGGCGTAACACCGAGCAGATCGGGCGAGTGCCGAAGCAGAGGTTGCGTTGCATCAGCGCGGCCATCAGCGCTTCGTGCGTGTTCGCGGCGGTCGTCCCGCTTAAAATAATATCGTGGTAGGCCCCAATCGCGTCGTCGATCACGGGCCCATTCCTTCCGTCGCGGCGGCGGTAAACGCCTCGAACAAGCGTCGCATTGCGGGTTCTGTGGCGGCGAGTTCTTCCGGGTGCCACTGCACGCCGATTGCGAACGACGCCTTGGCTTCAACCGCCTCGATGATGCCATCGGGTGCGAACGCCGACGCGGTCAGGTTCGGAGCGAGTTCCTTGATCGCCTGGTGGTGCATACTGTTTACGGATAGCGAAGCGGAGCCAAAAATGTCGGCAATTCGCGTGCCCGCCTTCACCGCAATGTCGTGAACGCATGCGGTGCGGATGTGCAAATCGGCTGCGAAATAATCGTGTTTGATCGCCGCAGGCACTTCCGCGCGAATGTCCTGATGCAGCGACCCGCCGCACGCCACGTTCAGCAATTGCAGCCCCCGGCAAACCGCAAAGATTGGCAACCGGGCATCGAGCGACATTCGTACGAACGCGGTCTCAACCGCATCGCGCTCGGGGTCGGTCGCACCCAGATACGGCTTCGCCGCTTCGCCGTATCGCGCCGGGCTGACATCTGCACCCCCCGCCAGAAACAAGCCATCGAGCCGGTCGAAAATCTCGCGAAGTGTCTCCGGGTCGTCGGCAAGCAGCGGGATAATCCACGGGATCGCACCCGCATTCCGGAGCGCATCAATGTACTGCTTCCGCATCACCCAGAACGCATCGGACGTGTTTTGCGTCTGCATCGGGATACCGATAATCGGTCGCGCAAGCATAGCGGGATCTCCTTCCCGCAAATTGTACGAGTAGTGGCGAGTGGCGAGTGGCGAGTGGTGAGTGGTGAGTGGGAATTGTTAGCCCGACGCGCTAGCGAGGGAATCGATGAATCCTCCCGGCGGGGTTCGAACCCGCGACCGACGGCTTATAAGGCCGGCGCTCTGCCACTGAGCTACGGGAGGGAAGCGTATGTCGTCGCGTATCATCGCACCCTCCCATCTGCGGCTCCGTGCCACGTCTAATATCCATTATGAGCGTGTGTATGGGCAACAGGTTCGATTTGCTGGCTAATTTTGCACCCGCATTCCAGGCGATCTGCACTCGTTTAGAGGATTCGCACAGTTTGCGTAAAGTACGGCGTCTGCATATGCCGATGGATGCTGGGTAAGATCACGCATGCTCGTAAACAGAGCGATGGAGTTCCCCACCATGACACGCACAATTAAGATCCTGCTCGTCCTCGGTCTCACCGTTTTCGGAGTCTGGGGCTGCTCGAAAGGCAGCACGGGCAGCGCCTCCGATAAATCGTCGAACAACGAGGCGAAAGTCGCGAAGCTCGAAGAGGAATTGAAGTCGACGACGGCTGGGTTTCGCACGAAACTGGCGGCCATCGAAGAGCAACTTCGCGCCGAGACTGCACGAGGCGTCGCACTTCAAAAAGAGCGAGACGACGGGCTCACGAATCTGAAAGCCAAGTCGCTCGAACGCGATCAGGTGCAGACGCAATTCGATTCGTTCCGCAAGAACATCAAGGAATTGCTCGGCCAAACCGAAGCCGCTCTCGCCCCGCAACCGACGATCAAAACCGTATCGCTGACGAAGTGAACGGCCTTCGGGGCCGATGAATATTCGATCATGTTACCCAAGGCGTTGCCAGCGATGCCTTGGGCTGACAGAACCGACCGTTCAGGCCGCAAAATTCGCATTTTCGAATCGAACCGAAACTTGGACGACCCAAAAACAGTGTCAACCGCAACTTCACGTCACCATGTCGTCTGCCTGTCATTCCTCACGCGATCCGATCCGATTGCAATCTCGTATAACTCTTTGATCTGATCCGGTAATCCCTCCCAACAACGGAGTTTCGTACGATGTCTCGGAAACCTCTCCGCGTCGGTATGATCGGCTACGGCTTCATGGGCCGGGCGCACAGCAATGCGTACAAGCAGGTCGGGCAGTTTTTCCCGTCGGAACATCAAGTCGTTTTGAAAGCGGCCTGTGCGCGGAATGCCGATCTCGTTAAGCCGTTTGCCGAGCAATGGGGCTACGAAAGCGTCGAGACCGACTGGCGGAAACTCGTCGAGCGGAAGGATATCGACGTCGTCGATATTTGCACGCCGAACAACTTGCACAAGGAAATCGCACTCGCCGCCGCCGCCGCCGGGAAGATGATCCTGTGCGAGAAGCCGTTGGCGATGAACGCCGCAGAAGGCCAAGTCATGGTCGATGCGGTGGAGAAGGCGAAAGTCGCCAACATGGTCTGGTACAACTACCGTCGCATCCCCGCCGTTTCGCTGGCGAAGAAGCTGATCGAAGAAGGCCGCCTCGGGAAAATCTTCCACTATCGCGCGAAGTTCCTGCAAGATTGGACGATCAAAAGCGATCTGCCACAAGGCGGGCAAGGGCTATGGCGTCTCGATGCCGCCGCTGCCGGGAGCGGTGTCAGCGGCGACTTGCTCGCGCACTGCATCGACACCGCAATCTGGCTCAACGGCCGCCTGGACACCGTCTGTTGCATGACCGAAACCTTCGTCAAAGAGCGAATGCACACACTCACGGGCAAGGTGGAGAAGGTCGAGATCGACGATGCCTGTATCTTCATGGGCAAGTTCGCGAACGGCAGCCTCGCGAACTTCGAGAGTACCCGTTACGCTCGCGGCCACAAGGCACAATACACGTTCGAGATCAACGGCGAAGACATGAGTATCAGTTGGGATCTTCACGATCTGCATCGCTTGCAAATTTTCGACTATAAGACCGAAAGTAAACTGCGTGCATGGTCGAGTATCCATGTCACCGATAATGGCGGCGAACATCCATACATGGATAAATGGTGGGTGCCCGGCTTGGCAGTCGGCTACGATACGAGCTTCACGCACCAAGTTGCCGACTTCATCAAGGGGCTGGAAACCGGCACACCGCAAGGCCCCACCTTCCGCGATGCACTGGAAACGCAGCAGATTCTCGACGCGATTCTCGATTCGGCGAAGTCGCAAAAATGGGTCACGGTGGCAAAGTAACGAGGGAACCCGAGATGACCACGATCGCACACAAGTTGATGACCGCCGAGGAGTTTGCCGCGTTGCCGGAACCGTTAGATGGTTCGCAACAAGAGCTAGTGAAAGGCGAAGTCGTCATCATGCCACCACCACAGGCACGACATGGAATCATCTGTTCGCGTATCGACCGGCGACTGGGAATTTATGTCGAAGAAAACAACCTCGGTTGGACCACTTCCAACGACACGGGCGTGATCCTCGAACGCGACCCGGACACGGTGCGAGGGCCAGATGTTGCGTTCTGGAGCATCGCACGGCAACCGGAACTGCCGGCGGGCTATTTCGAAATTCCGCCGGATATCGCAGTCGAAGTGCTTTCGCCGACGAATACTATGCGGCAAATCGATGCGAAACTGCGCGAGTATTTCTTCGCCGATGTGCGCGAAGTCTGGGTGATCGATCCGGAATATCGCAACATCACCATCTTCCGCGAACCGCTCGAAGGCCGCCTCTACAAAGAGGGCGCGACCTTCGATGGCGGCGAAGTATTACCGGGCTTCACATGCCCAGTGGCCGATTTGTTCGCACAATAAACGAACGGGTTGTATCACGGAAATCTCTTCGCTATCGCTGCGAAAATGAGTACTATCTGTTGAACTGTCCGCGTTGTTCTCTGGAGTTGCAGACATGCATCGGTATTCTGGCTGGCTCGTTGCGATGGCGTTTCTTGCGGTTGGCGGGAGTTCGCCAGTTTGGGCACAAGATGGCTATGTGCCGTTGTTTAACGGGAAGGATCTGACGGGTTGGGTAAACGTCAATTGCGGTCCGAAGACGTTTGCAGTGAAGGGCGATGAGATCGTTACCACCGGCACGCCGACGGGATTTCTGAGTACCGAGAAACAGTACGAAAACTTCATTATGGAAGTCGAATGGATGCACGTCGAGAAGACGAAAATGGCGAACTCAGGCATCTTCGTCTGGGGCGATCCGCTGCCTGCTATCGGCTCGCAATACACGCGCGGGATCGAAGTGCAGGTACTGCTCAATTACAAGCCTGCCGATGGTTGGGCGACGAGCCAGGGCGATATTTTTAGCATCTGGGGTGCGAAATGCATCCCGGATCGGCCGCATCCAAAGGGCATGGAACGCTGCCTGCCGAGCGAAGATCGTACCAAGGGCGCGGGCGAGTGGAACCATTACAAGATCATCGCACAAGACGGCGTCATCAAGCTCCATGTGAACGGCAAGGAAGTCTCCGGCGTTCGCGAATGCAACCCACGCAAAGGATATTTGGCGCTCGAAAGCGAAGGCGTCGAGTGTCACTTCCGCAACATCAAGATCAAAGAAATGCCGAGCACGAACCCGACGAAAGAACAAACCGCAACCGTCGCGGCAGGGCACAAGAGCCTGTTCGACGGGCAGACGATGCACGGCTGGACGGCCGGGAATGCGGGTTGGACGGCGGGCGGTTCGCTGCGTTCCAACGGCAAAGGTGACCTCGTTCTCGATCAGAAGGTGACCAGCGGCGAGTTAATCTTCGACTGGAAAATGCCCGCGAAGTCGAAGTCCGAACTCGCCGTGCAATTGGGCACGAACAGCAAGTACACGTACAAATCGCCGGGCAGTGAATCCGCCGGAAAGTGGACGCGCGTCACGATGGCCTTCGGCAAAGACGGCGTTTCGCAGAGCGTCAACGGCCAACCCTCGATTAAGTCCGGGCACGTTCCCGATGAAGGCCCGATCACGTTCCTGGCTGCCGAGGGCCTCGAACTGATGAACCTGTTTTACCTGCCAGCGAAGTAGGTGTTCGCAGCGCGTTCCGGGTGGCGTCGATGAACGCGGGAACGTCGCCTAACGCCACGAGTGCGATGGGCGATTCTTGCCAAAATGGCTCGGTGGCGGGGCCGCGGGTACTTACGGCGGGGACGCCATTCTCGATGGTGGCGGCGAGGCTCGTGCGGCGGCCACTTGCGCCATCGGGGTACGGTTGCACCATCGCATCGCACGCCTGAATGCGAATGGAAATTTCCAACGCCGAGAGCCGCCCGGTTGCAGTGATTCGCGCGGCGAACTGCGGATATCGCGCAACGAAGTCCTGTCGAAACGCCTCACCGCCGCGGCCGATGAGTAACACGCGTACCGTCGGTTCTGCATCAAGCAGCCCCACGAGTATCGGCGTCAGCAAGTCCGTTATCAGCGTGCCGAAGGTTCCGAAGTGGCCGACGATCTTCGCTTCCGCGTCGCCTTTCAAAATCGCATTTCGCGCCACTTCGACCGCAATCGGATTATCCACGTACGGGATCGTACTCGGGATCGGTACGACGTTAACCGTGCGGCGACCGAGGCCGCAACCGCGTAGCACACGCAACCAAACGGGCGTAGACACGTCGATCTGCGTTGCGGCACGGAGCAGGATGAACGCCATCGCGCGGTGAACGAACGCGAAGAGATTCCATACGATCGGACGCCAGACGAACGGTACGCAGACTTCGTGAAACATGACGCGAACGCGGTCGCCGTGCCGCACCCGTCGCCACCACAACCAGACGCAGAACGGCACGTTCAAAGACTTCATGCCGAACGCATGAGGGACGTATTGCACGAGTAACTGGCGTGGCCCGGTGAAGTGCGAAAGTTGTCGCGAGAGTGCAAGCAGCGACACGGGTTGAAACCCGCCGCGCAGGCGATGCACGATGATGCCATCGGACACCGGCGTCGTGGGTTCGCCGGGGCACCAGATGTGAACATCGCAACCGGCGGCGACGAGTTCGTTCGCGATGATCGCGGTGTAATCGGCGACCCCGCCAGGGTCCGGCGGGAACTCCCCGGTTAGGATATGCCAGATGGGCGCGAATTCGTTTCTGACGTTCACTTGGCCTGCACGACGGGT
>JANXNT010000861.1 GCA_025353985.1 Limnoglobus sp. | reverse complement strand
ATCCACCCGACGCGGATCGAGGAAGTCGTTCTCGAAACGCAAGCGGAGATGGAAAAGCACGTGATGGAAATGGGCCGCAAAGCGGTGATGGACGCCGACGTGGCGATGCCGCAAGAGAAGCTCGTGTACTTGCTCGGCCGGTTGAAGTTCCGCACCAGCTACAGCCAAAACGTGCTGAACCACAGCGTCGAAGTCGCGCACCTGTGCGGGATCATGGCGGCGGAACTCGGGTTGGACCCGAAGCTGGCACGGCGTTGCGGGTTGCTGCACGATGTGGGCAAAGCCGCCGACCACGAGATGGAAGGCGGCCACCCGAAAGTGGGTGCCGAACTCGCCAAACGCTACGGCGAAACTAGCCGCGAAGTGCTGCACGCGATCGTCGGCCACCACGACGATATTACGGTCGATAACATCTACACGGTGCTGGTTGCATCGGCAGACGCCATCAGCGCGAGCCGACCGGGAGCGCGCCGCGAATCGCTGGAAAAGTATGTGAAACGCCTCGAAAACCTCGAAGCGGTTGCGTGCGGTTTCCCAGAAGTCGATCAGGCGTTCGCGATTCAGGCGGGTCGGGAATTGCGCGTGATTGCGAACACCGCCAAGACGACCGACGCCGACGCGATGCGGATTTGCCGCGAGATCGCCCGTGCCATCGAGCAGCAACTCGATTACCCCGGCGAAATCAAAGTGACCGTCATCCGCGAACTGCGTTCGACCGACATCGCCCGATAACGCACCGACGAGCCACCGGGCTTGTCCCGGTGGAAATAAACACCATGCGGATTCTGTTCGTTGGCGATATCGTCGGCACTCCTGGCGTCGAAATCGTCAAAGCGGCGGTGCCGATTTTGCGCGAACGGGAACGTCTCGATTGCATCGTCGTCAATGCAGAGAATGCCTCCGGTGGTTCCGGGATTACGCCGAGCGTCTACCGCCAGTTGAAGGCGGCGGGCGTCGATGCCTTCACGCTCGGCGATCATATTTACAAAAAATTCGACATCGCCGACGTGCTAACGAAGCCAACGGAGCCGATTTGCAAGCCCGCGAACTATCCCGCAGAAGCGCCGGGCCGGGATCATGTGATTATCGCAACTGCCAGCGGGGTGTCCGTCGCGGTGATCTTGCTGATGGGGCGCACGTATATGCGGCCCGTCGATTGCCCGTTTGCTGCGATCGATCGCGTGTTGGCGGCGTTACCCGCAGATGTGAAAACGATCCTCGTCGATGTCCATGCGGAGGCAACGGCGGACAAATATCAACTCGGTTACTATCTCGATGGCCGCGTCTCGGCAGTGCTCGGTACGCACACGCATGTGCCGACCGCCGACGAGCGAATCTTGCCGAAAGGCACCGCGTTCCAGTGCGATGTCGGCATGACCGGCCCCTACGAAAGCGTCCTCGGACGACGCAGCGACCGCGTGATTCAAACCGCACGCACGTTCATCCCGACTGCATTCGACGTCGCCACCGGCGACGTGCGACTCGCTGGTGCGATCGTCGACATCGACGAAACGACCGGCCGCGCGACCGCGATTCGGCGAGCGATGTATACGCTCGCCGATCTGAAACACTAGATCTTCCACTTCGCACGAGGCTCACGGCTCAGGAGCTTGTTCGCCTCTTCGTTGTC
>JANXNT010000749.1 GCA_025353985.1 Limnoglobus sp. | reverse complement strand
ACCACGACGCCCCGCCGCTACACGGATTCCGCGGCGACATGCTCACGCCCGCCCCGCTGACGCGGCCACGTGGGTTGACCGTGGCCGTCAGTCGCCAAGCGGGCGCGTGCGGGGAAGCGATTGCCAAGCGGGTCGGCGAGCTTCTCGAATGGCAAGTCTTCAGCCGCGACAACCTCGATCTCATCGTCAACGACGAAGCCGCACGTGTGGACTTGCTCGCGGAGGTTCCGCCGTTCGCACAAGACTGGGCGAACGCACACCTCGCCCGTTTACAACTGGAACGCAAGACATTCGCGCTCGACGAACACACGTTGGCGATGTTGCGACTCATGTTGACATTGGCCGCACGTGGGGAAGTCGTGCTCGTCGGCCGTGGGGCCGGGTTCGTGCTGCCAAGCGAAAGTTCGCTGCACGTTCGGATCGTGGCACCGGACCGCGACCGGGTGGCGTACATGGCGGACTGGCTGCGGCTGACGCCCGATGAATCGGCCAACCAAGTCGCCGCGCTCGACGATCGCCGTGCGGCGTTCCTGCGCCGGCTCACGTCACGTGACCCGAACGATGTGGCCGAATACGACCTCGTGATTAACTCCAGCCGTTTCAGCGTGGATGTTTGCGCGGGGCTGATCGCCCAAGCCGTCCGCGCCCATCATGCTAACGACGACGATGCCACCGACGACCTGGAACCGGCATAATGTCGCACTCTTTCAGCGATTTCTGCACCATCGCCCGTTCGCACGCACCCCGTGTCGCCATCATTCTCGGTTCGGGTCAGGGTTCGCTTGTCGAACGAGTGAAACTACTCGCCACGGTTCGTTTCGCGGACGTTCCCGGTTTCGCGCCGCCCACAGTGCATGGCCATTCGGGGCGCGTCGTACTCGGGTTGTGGTGCGAAGTGCCGGTGCTGATGTTCCAGGGGCGAATGCACTTTTACGAAGGCCACGAGGCTAACCGCGTGACGGGGAATGTCCGCCTCGCGAACGATCTCGGTGTCACGACGCTGATTCTGACGAACGCCGCCGGGGGCATCCACGATTCATTGAACCCCGGCGACTGGATGGTCATCGCAAATCACCTGAAGTTACTCACGCCGACGAGTTGGCAAGAAAGTCTGGAAGCACCAAAACCATCGCCATACGCACCGGAACTGGTCGCCGCACTCGCAGCTGATCCGCCGTTGTTAATTGGCACATATGCAGCACTCACGGGGCCGTGTTACGAAACGCCTGCCGAGATTCGTGCCCTGAAAGCGATGGGGGCCGACGCCGTCGGGATGTCCACTGCGATGGAGGCCGAAGCGGGGGCGTCGCTCGGGATGCGCGTCGCAGCGATGTCGTGCATTACGAACAAAGCGGCGGGGCTGTCGGCGGGCGTTTTGGATCACGCGGAGGTGCAAGAAGTCGCCGGGCGTGGCCATGTCGTCGAGCAGTTCGCGAACCGCATCGAGCGAATCGTATTGCCGTCGTTCCATTTGCGTGCTTGATTCGCGCGCAGAATGCGGCTACCCTTGGTTGTGCGATGGACTTTCTCCCATCGCCACGAGGAATTGAAATGACTACCGAAACGACGACCGCATCGCTGGCCAACGAATACTTCCAAATCAAACGGCACGGCGATATGGCCGTGATTATCCCGTCGCCGGAAGTCGAACACCTTCCCGACACCGTCGTAAACACCGCCGCACAGATGGTGTTAGCCCCACTGAAATCGGACCCGCCGACGCACCTCATCATCGACCTCACCGGCGTGCGTTACTTCGGCTCCGCGTTCATCACGTTCTTACTTCGTTGCCACCTGCCCGTGAAACAACAAGGCGGCGAACTCGTGTTGGCCGGCGTAAATCCCCGCATCCGCGAACTCCTAAAAACCACCGCACTCGACACCCTGTGGGCACTCTACTCCACGCGCCGAGAAGCAATGGACGCCCTCGGCGGATCAGATTGATTTGGCACGAGAGTACCGCCATGTGAACGAAGACTGGGACCGGGGCGGGAATCGATCCGTTTCGCGAAATGCCGGTTTTTTCGCTG
>JANXNT010000741.1 GCA_025353985.1 Limnoglobus sp. | reverse complement strand
CCCACAAGGGGTGCCCCTACAAAATCTTGCGTCCTCTCCGCGGTTAATGTTTTGTTCTTCGTCTATTTCCGATGCGAACTCTATGACGATTCCGTTTCGCAGATCGATATTGGCACTCCTTGCGGTGGCTGTTTTTGCGGCCATCGGCTGGGCGTTGCTGCACCATCGCGACGACTCGTTGGCGACGTGGCGCGGGCACGTGGGCGTGGTGCGTTCGCTGGCACATTCGCACGATGGCCGTCACATCGCGTCGGCGGCCGACGATGGCAATATCGTCGTTTGGGATGCGATCGCCGGCACGAAGCGGCAAGTGATTTCGGCACATTCCAAACCGATCCGCGGAATGACATTTTCCCCCGATGATCGTTCGCTGGCGTCGGCGTCGGACGATGGCGATGTGAAAATTTGGGATGTCGAAACGGGTACGGAAACCGTCGCGTTTCACGATCACACGAAGTCCGCCGAATGCGTCGCGTTCAGTGGCGATGGTCGCTATCTCGTGAGTGGCGGGGCCGACAAAC
This sequence comes from Limnoglobus sp., assembly GCA_025353985.1. Lineage (GTDB taxonomy): Bacteria > Planctomycetota > Planctomycetia > Gemmatales > Gemmataceae > Limnoglobus. The sequence continues at coordinate 5,453 of JANXNT010000741.1, read as the reverse complement.
TCGTGCGCATCTGGAACATCGCCGACCGAAAATTACTCCAGACTTTGAAGGGCCACACGAAGCACGTTCACGCGATATTGGCCGCACCGACGGGCAACAGTTTCGCGTCCGGGTGCAGCGATGGCACGATCAAAATCTGGGAACTACCGAGTGGCCGGGCGCTCGGTGGGATGAAGGTGACGGGTGGGCATATTAGTGCGCTCGCATACACGCCCGATGGCAAGACACTGATCGCGGGCGGCTCGGGCACCGGTATCAAATTATTCGACACGACCACCAAAACGATGCGCCCCGAATGGACCGGCCCGATTGGCCGCACGATGAACCTCGCGCTCAGCGACGATGGCCGCAAACTGGCATCGGTTCACGAAGATGGCCTCGTGCGAATCTGGGACATCGCAACCGGCAACGTGCTCGCGACGCTCGAAGGCCATCGCGGTTCGGTCACGTGCGTGACATTCACATCGGACGGCCAACGCATTGCTAGCGGGGCCGCTGATGGCACCGTGAAGTTATGGGCAGCGGGGCCATAATTGGAACTTGACGCCACGGCGTGCAGGTGGACAATATGCGAATGTCCCCTTCCTCGTTCGAGGCCACTCCCATGCCTGCGACTGCGACTGCACCGAAACCCAAACTTGGCCCTCCGACGGTGGCCGATCAGCCGATGTTCATCGGCGGAAAATGGGTCGAATCGGTTTCGGGCAAGACGTTTTCTACCGTGAATCCGGCGACGGGCGAGACGATTTGCCGCGTCGCGGAGGGCGATAGTGCGGACATCGACCTCGCCGTGAAGGCGGCGCGGAAGGCGTACGAAACCGGCCTGTGGTCGAAGATGAACCCGAGCGAACGCGGGCGGCTCATCAACAAACTTGCGGATGCAATCGAAGCGAACAAGAACGAACTCGCCTCGCTGGAAACGCTCGACAACGGCAAGCCGATCGGCGAATCGGTCGCCGCCGACCTGCCACTTACGGTGCAATGTTACCGTTATTTCGCGGGCTGGGCGGACAAGAATCACGGCCACACCATCCCCATCGACGGCAATTATTTTTGCTACACGCGGCACGAACCGGTCGGCGTGGTCGGGCAGATTATCCCGTGGAATTTCCCGATGCTCATGCAAGCGTGGAAGTGGGCACCGGCGCTCGCGTGCGGAAATACGCTGGTTTTGAAGCCCGCCGAGCAAACGCCGCTGACGGCACTTCGCATCGCGAAACTCGCCCAGGATATCGGCTTCCCCGATGGCGTCATCAACGTGGTGCCGGGTTACGGGCCGACCGCCGGTGCCGCGCTCGCCTCGCATATGGATGTAGACAAGATCGCGTTCACGGGGGAAACGGGCACGGGCAAGATCGTCATGACCGCCGCCGCGCAGAGCAACCTGAAACGCGTCAGCCTCGAACTCGGCGGCAAGTCGCCGAACGTCGTCTTCGCCGATGCCGACCTCGACGCCGCCGTCGAAGGCGCGTATTTCGGCTTATTTTTTAATCAGGGTCAGTGTTGCGTGGCCGGTTCGCGGGTGTTCGTCGAAGAGAGCGCGTACGATGAGTTCGTTTACAAAATCGCGGCGAAAGCGAAGGGCCGCAAGATCGGCGACCCGTTCGATATTCGCACGGAGCAAGGGCCGCAAGTCTCCGAAGAACAGATGCACCGCGTCAACGGTTACATCGACGCAGGCAAGAAAGACGGCGCACGGCTCGTCGCGGGTGGCGACACGACGAACCACCCGCGCGGCTACTTCGTGCAACCAACGGTCTTCGCCGACGTGCAAGACGAGATGACGATCGCACGCGAAGAAATCTTCGGCCCGGTGATGAGTATCTTGAAGTTTAAGAACATTGAGGAAGTCATCGAGCGCGGCAACCGCACGCACTTCGGCCTCGCCGCCGCCGTCTGGACGAAGGACATTCAGAAAGCACTACGGCTATCGAACAGCCTGAAAGCGGGCACAGTCTGGGTGAATTGCTACGACGTCTTCGACGCCGCCGCACCGTTCGGCGGCTTCAAGATGTCCGGCATCGGCCGCGAACTCGGCTCGTACGCACTGCAAATGTACACGGAAGTGAAGACCGTCATCATGGCGATGTGAGGGCGTGTGGGCGCTAAAATAATTTTGGATCTTCGAGTCACCATACTTGCGTTTGTTCGCTGACATCATTCGCTGAAGAACTCGCGTGTCTCAAACTTCGATTATTCTTGAAGAACGGCGAGGTCAGTCCGAGTACAGAACACGGATTGTCTGCGTGCTGCTCCAAACATCGTGCGACAGTCCAGGCGGGTGGCATCCAACGATTTTGGTTGTCAGAGGCGGCCAAAAGAATGAGGCCGAGTCGATACGGGATAGTGGACCCGCCTCTCAATATCTCTGCTGGCTCAGAATTCAGCCAGTGGATTTCGCTCGCGAACGGTTCCCATTTATCGTATTCGATATTCGTGAGCCATGCCCCCGTATCGACAACGGCGTCGATACGCCGCTGTTGGTCGATTTGCCCGCGAGGTCGCCAGCCCTGTTTTTCATTTGGCGAAACGAAGTGCAAATCGATATGCAACCGCATGGTCGGCAAACGAATGATTTTACCGTTGCTAATAAATTGTTCATCACGAACACGCGTACTCAGGCGAAGTCTTGCCAAGGGTGACTCCAAACTCAGTCGGTCGATCGGTCGATGTACGAAATCACGATTCGCGAGAGCGGGTATCCCGAAGATTGAGACACCTCTTCGCGAAGCGTTTTCAATCGTTTGTGATGGCCGAGCAACTTCTTGCCTACGACGGCGACATGTTCGCCTTCGTAGTCGGTGAATGCGCCCGCATTGTATTGGTCATCGATCCACGCAATATCTGCCTGCGCGGCCAATCCTTCTGAATCGAGTTCGAGGAAAATATCTTCCATTGGAACTCTAAACTCGATGTCAGTGATGCTTGCTGGTTCAAGAATGGGATCGTGCAAGGTGATTGGTTTCACGACAAAACTCCGTAAGAATCACAGTGCAGACCTACACTAGTTTACACTAGTTATGGATTTTAACCCAACTCTCACGACACGTCAATCGTCAATCGATTCCCACGCCACTACTTCACCGCGCCGCCAGCGATTCGCTGAGTTTAACCACTCGTACTCGCTGGCCGGTCGAGTTGTAAAACACGATGCGGTCGTCGGGTTCGGACCAGATCGCGCTGGTTCGTAGCATTCGTGGGCCTTCGACGTGGAACACCGTGCCCCATTGTGCGCCGCCACGCACGATGGGCGTCTCGTAGAACGGCGTGCGTTCGAGGTCGAGGGCATCTTGCTCGCACAATGCGATGCGTACGAAGTGCCGCAATTCGTCTTGCGTCGAGAGTGCAATCACTGGTTCCGTCATACGAATATCATCGGCAAAACGCGATGCCGTCGCGCATGATGGAAGGCATTGCCGCACGGGAAACGTGGCAAAGTGTGCGGGTTTTACCAGCGGTGCAGTTGGCGCAGTGCCTCGTAGAGCACGATGCCGACCGATGTGGCGAGGTTCAAGCTGCGTACGTGCGGCGACCGCATCGGGATTTCGAGCAGCCGGGCGGCATACTTTTCGCGAATCCCTGGCGGTAGCCCCTTCGATTCGGCCCCGAACAGCAGGCAATCGCCATCTTGGAACGTGGCTTGCGTGTAGGTCGCCGGTGCGGGGCACTCGATCGCCCACAAGCCTGGCACGATAGTTCCCGTCCCGAAACTCGCTTCGAAGTCTGCGAATGTGACGTGTTGAACCCAATCGACGTGCGGCCAGTAATCGAGGCCCGCTCGCTTCACGGTCTTATCGTCCAGGCGAAACCCCAACCGCCCGATCAGGTGCAACCGCACGCCGTTTGCCGCGCATAGCCGGGCAATGTTCCCCGTGTTTGGCGGAATTTCCGGCTCCCACAACGCCACGTGTAACACGACGGCACTCCATCGAAGTTTACCGACTTTCCCACTTGCGTTCTTATGGGGCGTTGCTATCGTTCGCCACTTATCATTCGGCAATGGGGGGCGAATCATGCGGACACGGATGTTCTGTGCGGTGTGGGTATGCGTTGTAGTGGCGTCGAGTTGTTCGGCGATGGTGCCGGGCGGTATCGCGTCGCCAGACGATGGCCAAGAGCCGACGCCGGTATCGCGCGAATTTCACCTTGCGAACGAAGCCACGAAGCCTGCGGTTCCTGCGCAACTTGGCACACGCCCGGCGGGCAACAAGTTCGAACTCGAAGACGCGCTCCGCAACCTTTCGCCCCTGATGTTGGGCCACGCATTGCCGTGGGTTCGCTGGATTTGACTGCGTTCCGTTGGCAATTCCACTTCGCTCCTGATACCCTTGGCAGATGATCTCGCACTGGTGAGATTCCTTTCCAAGGGAGTATTTCGATGTTTTCACGTAAGTGGCTGTTCGGTGTCGGTGGGCTGATTGTACTTCTGGCGACGGTGGCGGTCGCGGAAATCCCGAAACCGGAGGCGTTCGACGACAAAGGGTTCACAACGATCTTCGACGGCAAAACCCTGGATGGCTGGAAAGTCTCCGCGAAGACGGGGCATAGCGGGACGAGCAAAAACAAGTCGGGCGGCAAGTGGGTCGTCGAGGATGGGGCGATCGTCGGCAGCCAAGATGTGCCCGCGAATGGCGGCATCATCATCACCGAGAAAGAGTATGGCGATTTCGAAATCGCGCTCGAAATGCGGAACGACGATGGCCCCGATAGCGGCCTGTTCCTCCGCAGCACCGATACCGGCAAGTGCTATCAAGCGATGATCGATTACCATCAAGGTGGCAACCTGATGGGCATTTACGGCGAAGGCATCGGTGGCAAACCGCACGTCCGCAACTTCGACTTCATCAAAAACGTCAAAGAAATCAAGGTGCCGAGCGGCCAACCCGATGGCGGCTTCCCGTGCCCCGTGACCGCCGCCGACTGGCCGAAATTCTGGAAGCACGGCGAGTGGCAAGAACTCCGCGCACGCATCGTCAATAACCCGCCGACGATCACGACGTGGATCAATGGCGTGAAGTTCATGCACTACACCGACAGCGAAAAGCGCCTCGGCGACAAGGGCGGCATCGCGCTGCAAGTCCACGGCGGCGGCAACTACACGAAGCAGTTCGTGCGCTACAAGAACATCCGCGTGAAAGAAATCGCGAAGTGATTGGGACATAAACTGTATTGCGGATCGTATTTTACCGTTAGTAGGAAAGGCGCATTGTGACACAAATCCACGGTTTGGATAGTCCTGACCCCAAAGTGCCTAAAGATCCGAGCGACCGGATCGAGCAACTCGATTCGGTTCGTGGATGCCAGTATGCTGCTTATCGTGCTTTTTCTTGGGATGATGCCATCGCCATCCCAACTGTCGCCGAATTTGTACGAAGCGTCTCAACAGAAAGAACTCGAATGGAATCGAAGTCAGCTCAAGTGGTTTAGGCACTGTTGACATTCATGCGAGCCAG
>JANXNT010000371.1 GCA_025353985.1 Limnoglobus sp. | reverse complement strand
TGACACAGAAAAGGCGCGCCGTGACATAGAAAGGTCGCGCAATGACACAGAAAAGGCGCATAGTGACCCAAAAAAGGCGCTACTCGTGGCGAGTGCCTGTCGAGGGGACGTCGATGTAAATCCTGACAGGAATACAAGATACCGCAAAACCGCCCCGAACGCAATCGTTGTTTGCGATCAAAAAGTGGCATTTTGAGACGAAAATAACACGAAAAACACCGTTTTTTAACTTCCGCAATGGGGACTTACGTCGACGCGGAGAGGCGAATTACGCGGTCCGGACACCGACAGGAACGCAAACGGGCGAGTGGAACAGGCGTCGGGCGCGGCCCGCATACACTTTGGGTTCGGGGCTGGATAAGGTGTAGGAGGCACAGCAGGGGCAGGGGCGCGATTCCATCTCGGATCGCATGTATTCGGACCAATTCCCCGCCAACGTCCACATGTGCTCGCAGGTATCGCAAGTCACTTTCCACGTGTCCACAAAACACCTCTTCGTGTGAAGTTCCGCCTTCGAAACTTTGCCATCCCTGGCCGCGTCTGGGTCGTTTGAGCAACTGGAGCCGATCCGGAAGGCGAGGTTCAGTACTTCGGTTTCGCGGTCGTTGCGGAGAACCCGCGAAAACCACGTCCCACCCAGACTGTCCACTCGCCGACGATCACTCCGTTTTCCCGATAGACCACGCGGTTTGGCGATTCGATCGTCTCGAAGATGACATCCATCTCCGGCATCTTCTCGCCGACGTACAGGAATGTGCGCCCGCGATAAACTTGCGCATCGGCCACGGGATTCGGCCGCCAAATGTCGTACTGGCTGCGGCGGTCGTCGAGTGCGGAGCCGAACGAGAACACTTCCGGGTTTCCCTTGCAATAGTGGGCCAATTCGCCGGGAACGGTCCAGATCATCGCCGCAATGTGCGGGCTTTCCCCATCTTCCGCTGCCACCCGTACGCGGATACTATCGACTTGCGATGCGAGATACCGCCAGCCACGCAGTCGCGCCGTCGGGTCGAGGTTCCGCACGGGGGCCGCCCGAAATTCGCTCGGTTCGCCTGCAATTTGCGCGAAATAAGTAACGGCCATCGTTGGGAAATGCACGAACAGCGAGATCGCGATGCCGAGCAGCACGGCAAACGCGAGGCAAACCTGCACGAACCGGCGATACTTTGAACTGCCCGATTCCAGTTGTTGCGACACCCATGCCACCGCGAGCAGAAACCCGCTGAGGTGCGCCGATGCGGGCCAGTTCGGTTGCACCGTAACGCGGAAACTTGCGGGAATCAGCACCAGCACCACCGGAACCGAGAGCCACCAAAGATACTCGAATTGCGGGTTCCGCGAACGCCACGGTCGAAACACCCACGCGGCCGCAGCCGAGGCGCAGAACCAGTAGCCGATGAGGAAGCCGAACTGCCCCGCAAGGTAATCGAGCGGCCCGAACGGCTTGAAGCCGATCTTCGGCCCCGTCGCCAGCCCGGCTTGCGTGAACACATGCCGCACGCCAATGCCATCGTGGAGCAGGTTCCAGATGACGATCGGCACGAAGCCGAGCAAGCCGATGCCGCACATTAAAGCGAAACCACTGGCAAACAGGCGTTTTCGCCGATCCACGATCAGGTAAAGTCCCACGCATACGGGGAAGATCACCATCGTGTACTTGGCCAAAATGCCGACCGCGAGGATCACCCCCGCCCAGCGCCATGCGGCACGGCTGCCATCGAAGATCGCGCGATGCACGAACACCGCTGCCCACGCCCATGCACACAGGTAAGGCGAATCGATCGTCATCAGCACCGCGCCGACCGACAACGGCGGTAGCGTCAGCGAAAGTGCCAACACGCTGAGCGCGAGGCGTTCCGATTGCAGCGTGCGTTGGGCGAGCCGGTAAAGTGCCAGTAAAAGCAGGCCGTGGAAGCCAATCGCGGGCAATCGTACCGCGATTGTTTGGTGGTAACCGCCACATAACTCGCAACTGGCACGGATGATCCAGGCGATCAGCGGGCCTTTGCTGTAGTAGCTCCAATCGAGGCGTCGCGACCAATCCCAGTAATGGGCTTCGTCTGGGGACAGATCGAGTGGGCAGAACCAAACGAGGTAAATGACGTTCAGCAACACACTCGCCGCAATGATTGCCAACGCCACCGGGAACGTCCGCAACGGGGTTGGCACCGCACTGCGTAGCAGATCGACGCGCCGAAACAATTTCGGAAGCACCGCATCGCAAGTCTCGGCCCGATTGGGAATCATCGTTTGGTACTAGACGAATTGGCGGGTTGCGGTCAAGACGATGTCGTTTTTTGCCTTTCGTCGTCGACGTAAGTCCCCATTGCAAAAGTTTTAAAACCGTGTTTTTCGTGATTTTTCGTCTCAATAAGCTCATCTAAACCTGAGGGAGGAAGAGGTGGAACGAGTGCT
>JANXNT010000729.1 GCA_025353985.1 Limnoglobus sp. | reverse complement strand
AGACGCCGCCGATGCAGAAGCCGTAGCCCCAGTGAATGTCTGGCATCGCCAAGCTCGCGCCCTGAATGCCCGGTAACGTCGCCACGTTCGCCACCTGATCCGGTGCCTGGTCGCGGCGAATCGCTTCGATGAGCTTTTCGTTCGCGAAAATCAGCCCGTCGACGAGCATGTCTTTGCGGTACGATTTCGGGATGCGGTAGCAACACGAATCGACCTGTTCGAGCGGTCCGGTAAAGGAACCTTTCATCGTTGCGACTTTCCATTAAATGTCGACGATCACTTCCGCAAGCCAGCCGCCGTCGCACGGTTCGACTTTCAACTCGTGATAGGTGATCGCCTTCACTTCATGCGTGAGAGAGTGCCGCCCGAGGTCGGTAGGTTCGCCCCGTGCGATCGCTTTCAGATGATTTCCGTCGATTTTTACTTCGAACGCGGAGAACAACATCGCGTCGGCATCGTACCGCATGAGCAACGCACGCAGCCAATCGAAGAGCAGAAATGCGAGATCGTCGGCTTCGATCTCGATCGAAACCGCATGCGTCGGCCGAACGGTTTGCAAGTCCTCAACGGCCGCCGTGAACAAACACGCCGCCGCCTCGGTAAAGAGCGTGTCGAGGTCCGCCGCGCGAACCCGCAACCCAAGATCCGCCGTATGCTCAAAAAGTTCGTACATGCAGGCAGTGTAGCGGTTCCGGGCGCGGCGAGTCAGATCAAATCGTCCAGCCTTTGCGGTAATTCTTCGACAGATACTGCGCGGCGGATTTGACGTTGGTGACGCGGGCGGTGGCGGCGTCCCACACGATTTCGGCTTCGCTACGGTAGGCGACGTTGCCGAGCAACACGGCTTCGGTGAGGCCGCCAGAGTAATCGAAGTTGCACGTCGTGGTGCCGCCGTTCTTGATCGCGTCGATCCATTCCTTGTGGTGGCCGACCGATGCTGCGATCGACTTGGCGGGTGCCACGAACGACTTCGCGAACTCGTCGGGCAACAGCGTGTACTTGCCATAATCGGCGATCAACTTGCCCTTTTCGCCGACGAACATGACGGCGGAACTGTAACCTTTGTAGGTTTCCTTACCATCGAACGATGGCCCGCTGACGCCGTGATACCAGGACAATTTCACGTCCGGGCGGGCGTGCATTCCGGAAATCGCGGGGAACTGATAATCGACCTGCATGACATCGGGCGTGGTGTTGTCGCCGACGTATTCGCGGCGGCCCGTGGCTTTCACGGTCGTCGGCGCGGTGAGGTCCAAGGCCCAAAACGGTAAGTCCATGTAATGGCAGCCGAGGTCTGCCAGCGTGCCGCCGCCGAACTCCCACCACCATCGCCAATGGAAGTGCGGCCACTGGAACGCCCACCCGGATTTAGCGACGTTCGCTTCGAAGAACTCGACCGGCGTAGGCCCAAGCCACAGATCGACATCGAACTTCGCCGATGGCGTTTTGCCCGCACGAGTTCCGCCGACGGGGCGACTGCTGTTCCACACATGAACGTGCGAGACCGGGCCGAGTAAACCGCTTTTCACGATCTCGACGACGCGCCGGTAGTTGTCGGTGGCGTGGATCTGCG
>JANXNT010000685.1 GCA_025353985.1 Limnoglobus sp. | reverse complement strand
GTTCGAATGGAGCGGATAGATTCGGAAATGGCTGACTTGGGGTTTTTGTCCACTACTAGGCGCGACACATCCATTTTCTCCTTGTCGTACGTCGGAGCAACCCATCTCGCCGGTGAAGTTGATTGTGTACGCCGTGGGGCTGGCAGGCGGCATTTTGCTAGGCTTGTCGTGGCGAGTCTGCGAGACGCGACGCAAAACCTTCATGCCAGGCGTACGAACCGTCGTGTTTCGAAGACTCACCACGACCCGAGATCGCAGCCGTTGGAATGTCCTCCCTCGCTAGCGCTTCGGGCTAACGGGAATGGATTGTCCGACGGGTAACGTCTCATTTTCGACCGCGTGAAGTATACATCGATGAATTGAACGAAACCCGGCTAAAATCGACCGTTGCTCTCCCGGCAAGGATGCGTTACAGTCTTGTTGGAGAACGAAACCGAGGATGCGACATGACTTTCGGCGATGAAGACGACGTGGGATATGCCACCGCAGAGGGACGCGACTGGCCGAGTGTGCGGCAGTTTAACGTGTTTTTAGCCAACCGCATGGGGGCGCTTCTGGACCTCGTCAAGCGGTTCGAGTTGACCGATGTGAAGATCGTCTCGGTCACGATCATCGAGACTTCGGATTGCGCGATCATCCGCCTCGTCACGAACCATTACGAACGTGCGTTCGAGGTACTTTCGAGCGCGAAATTCGCATTCACTGAGAGCGATTTGCTCGTGGTGAAGTTACCCGATAACGACCAGCCACTGCTGACGATTACCAAGGCGCTGCTCAGTGGTGAGATCGACATTCACTACGCCTACCCGTTGCTCATCGGCGTCGGCCCGATGGGCAGTACCGCACTGGCGATCCACGTCGACGACTTCGAAAGTGCCGTGAGTACGCTACAAGGCCAAGGCTTCACGCTGTTCAACGAAGCCGACCTCGACGACTGATATTTCGGCATGTTTCGAAACGAGGTACCCATGCGAAGAACGTTCTTGATGTAGCAGGTACACTCCGTGCGCCGTTCGGATATCGGCAATCCCGCTCACATCATCGTATTACGCAAACGGCTTCAACGGCACATGGAATGTGCCTGCTACGAGAGTTCGCTTACCACCACATGAACATCATCGCGTCGGTGGGGAGTGGTTCCCAGTAATACCCTTGTAAGTAAGGGTCAATCGGAGTCACGACCGGTGGTACGGCAATGGTCGGTGGCGAAATTGGCGGTACGGTGATGGGCGGTGGTACAATCGGCGGCGAGGTCATGGTACCATATGGGGTGGTACCGGTTGGCATCAAGAGCGATGGGCCGATTGGGTCCGAAAGCACTCCGAATCGCGCGGTCAATTGCAACTGCCCAAGGACGCTACCGTCGGTGGTGCTGCCCATAATGGACACCGTGTAATTCCCCGCGCCGAGTAGCACATCTTTCGCAATCGTTTGCCCGCTGTCGGACTGCACTTCGAACACGATGGCCCCGCTCGCATCGCGTATGCGAATGTTCGCGAATACTTCTTGTTGCCCCGTCAGGCTCTGTGCCGTTAATTCGAAGCGGAACATCTGGCTGCGCGTGACGGTGAACTTCCGTTGCGTTTCGTTTTGTAACCCGGTAAGTGTGCCTTCGGCAAAATCTTGCAGTGCGATCGGCGTCGTGCGGAAGTCGATGCCGATCCCGTATGCCACATTCATGAACGACAAATCATCCTTAACCGAAAGATAATACGACGTGTCCGGTCGCACGCCGTCCAGTTCAACGACGTGTGCGTATCCATCGGATCGCAGTTGCCGAACGGGCAGAATATTGCCTTGTTCGTCCATGACTGTGATGCGGAGATTCGATTTGATGAACTGCGTTGACCAGACGGTGGCGATCATCACACCCGGCGAGGTGGCGGTCGTCGCAATCTTGTAAACGGTCTGTGCCTGGGAAAACGTTGGCGTTGTAAAGCCGACGACATCCCAACGGGCATCGGTCGATTTTCGCGGCATTCCGAGGTCGATAGCACTTGCGATTTTGTCGTGCGATTTGCCATCTTGTACATCGATTACGCCTTGCCCTGTCGAGATCGACATCGCACTCATAAACGAGAGAGCGAACGACGACACGCCACCCGCCATGAGGCGATAGGCCCCAACTCCGAAACGACTGTCGGCGGCTTCAATTTTGATGTAGTACGTCGCATTGGGCTGGATTCCCGTCGCGGAGAATGCGATGTCCTTTCCGGGGCCACTCGCCGTCGATGACGCGATCGGGGCTTGTTTGCTGTCGAATACTGTAACCTTCGCGGCCAACTGGCTGGCATTCGCTGTTTTGAAGAGCACGTTCAATGTGGTCGCCGCGTTCGCGGGCGCGACGATTTTGTAGAAATCGACATCGCCAGCGTTCGTCAGGTCAGCCCGAGCGATTGAAGGAATCGCCAATCCCGCCGCTTCCGATGCGTGCGTCGAGGTTTCGACAAAATCGATCGCCGCCGCGCGCCGGAACCGGTTATTGTCGGACGCACCTTCGAAGCGGTCTGCGGCACGTATGCCATACAACTTCTGGATTTCGATAATATCGCCCGCAGAGAGGCCCGTTCGTGGCCCCGAGTAAGTCTCGAACATCACCGATTTCGGGTCGGTGCTATTCGACATGCCGAGGACGTGACCGGCTTCTTGAAGGACTGAAGTGTAGAGATCGTACGTGCCGCCCGTGCCACCATCGGTGAATGTCTTGTTGCTGTTGATGACGATCTCACCGGCCCAACTGTTGGAGAGATCCGGCGGGTTCGAGATGATGAGAACGTTATCCGAAAGCGGGCGTGCGGCAATTCGGATGTCGCCACGCGAACTCGAACCCGCGAGTGTGGCTTCGACGCCGAATGCGGCCTTGTCGTCGTTGATGAACGAAAAGTTCACGTTCGTTTCTTTTAACCACGATTGAAACGCTTGGCGAATCGTCGTCTGCCAAGCATCCTTCGACATGGTTTTGCCGAGAGTCGCTTCCATCGTCGATGCCACGCCCGCAACGGGTGTTCCATCGGGAGCGAAACTCACAGTGATGTTTTCGTTGTTGACCCAGGTTTGACCGAACAACGCCGGTGCGAGTCGATCCTCCAACGCGGTCACGTGCATTTTGGGCAATTCTGACACGACGAACTCCATTCGCAAGTAAGATAAAAGGAACCAACGGGAGGGTGGTCGTGCCGCCGAGGCACGACTAAAAAATTCGACCATCAGCGAACGAGGGTTTTCGCGGCATTCAAGATGTCTCGATACTCGACCGTACTGCGCAGGTTATTGTTGTCTTTGTCGTGCTCGATAGTGGGGAAATCACGATAGCCATCGCGAAGTGCATCGCGGAAATACGCGAGTGCCATAGCACGATCTTCGGGATTCGTCGCCGAGGTGAGCGAGTAAACGTTCGACGCTTGATACGTGATTTCAGGATCGCGGCTGAGTAGCAATGCGGCCTGAATCGCTACGTGGGCCTCTTTGCGGCGCTCCAGACGGGCCAGCAGAACCGCCTGCCCTGCGACGGACGCAGCGTGTTGCGGCGAGACGGTAACGGCTTGCGTGATCGCCTCCAACGCCAACTCGGTTTCGTGGAGATGTTCGCTGAGAACGTGTGACTTGTTGTGCCATGCGGGCAGGTACAACGTGTTCAACTTCGCGGCGGCTTGGAAGTCCGCGAGTGCTTTCAGCGGCTCCTTTGCGACCCGATACGCACCGCGGGCGACGAAATCGATCTCGGTCGTCGGCTCGATGGCATCCGCATCTAGCCAATCCTGTTTCGCGGCCGCCGCATCGCCGAGTTGCTCGTACAACTGCGATCGCAAATACACCAGGCTCAGCTTCGGCCCGCCCTGCGCCAGCGAGAGTTGCACGTCGGCGAAGGCACCCTTTGTGTTGCCTAACTTTTGGCGGACCAACGCACGCTGCCACGAGGCGAAGGGGAAATCGTCGGGGCAGTCGATCGCGCGGGTGAACTCGGCTTCTGCTTCCAGAAAGCGTGCGGATTGGTAGAAGATCAACCCGAGATTATAACTCGGTCGCGGATCGTTCGTGAACAGCGTCTTTGCCACTTGGTAACGCTCGAGCGCACGCAGGTTCTGACCCGTCGTATGGTAACAACACGCGAGCAGGAAGTTCGCAGCAAAGTGATCGGGTTCGCGTTCGATGACGACCGACAGTTGCTTCTGCGCTTCTTTCAATTGTCCGATTGCAATGGATCGGGCCGCAGCAAGGAAGAGATCGATCGTGACCGTGCGATCTGCGATATTCGATGGGATGCTCTTCAGCAGATTCGCGTCGTGCGTCGATTCGGCCAAATTGCGACGCTGTTGCCACACCGCTTGCGGAATGCTGCCCGACGAATAACATTCCTCCGCAAGTTGGTTCCAGCGCACCGCCAGTGCCTCGGCGGCGGATCGCTCGTCGCCCGTTTCTCGCATCGCATTCAGCCACTCCGCATGGGCGATTAACAAGGCCGTCTCGCCCAATTCGTTCCGCAACGCCAATTTCTGTTCGTCTGGCAAACAGCGAATGTTCGTCGAAAGGTACCAGTCTTTCCGGTCCCCCACACCGTAACTCGCCATCTTCTTGGTTGCTTCTTCGATGCCGCGTTTGCGACTTGCAAAATCGTTTGGAGCCGTCAGGTCGAGTTGCGAAGTCGTAAGCAACTTGTGAAACGCCATCGATTCCACCTGTGCGGCGGAGCGATCGCGTGCGCGGGACACATCGGAAAGTAATACCATCGTCGCGAAGAGTGCCAGCCCGGTGATCGTGGCGCACGTCTGAAACGCCAC
>JANXNT010000671.1 GCA_025353985.1 Limnoglobus sp. | reverse complement strand
AACGGCAACAACCACGACAACAAAAACCTCCCAATCCTCCTCGCCGGCGGCGGTTTCAAACACGGCCAACACTTGGCTTTCGACAAGGACAACAACTACCCGCTCCCGAATTTGTTCGTCAGTATGCTCCAACGCCTCGGCATCGAGTCCGACAAATTCGCCGGTGCCACCGGGACGATGCGAGGGTTGGAAACGAAGTGAGAATGGGCCGGATGCGCAAACATTTTCAGCTACCCACGCGCCACGTGGTGCCGCCGGCGCGGTCTTCCAGCGAGACGTTCAGGTCGCCGAGACGCTTGCGAATCAGGTCGGTTTGATCGAAGAGAATTTTCTTCGTCGGGTCGGCTTTATCGGCGATGCCTTTGGCGGTGGCTCGCAGGTTGTTCCGCAACTCGATGAGCAATTCCATCAGGCCCGCGACGAGGTTATCGTCGCCGCCGAGCTTGACTTCCTCCGGTTTTTGCAGGAATATCCCGAGGATTTGCCCCATCTCCTTTATCAGCATTGCGCCTTCGACGAACACCGGCAGCACTGCTTCGTCTCGCTTCGGGGCGCTGTCTTCGAGGTGCCCCGCGTCCGCCATGCGGTTCAACGATGTCGCGAGTTCGAACAGCACGCCGACGGCCCCGCCCGTGTTGAAGTCGTCGTCCATATGCTCGCCGAAGCGTTTCATATACTCGCCGAGATCGGCAGCGAATCGGCGGCGATGGCTCCCCTTCGTCGGTGCGTCGATTGCGTAAAAACTCTTGCCCATAATGCGACGGTAGCGGTCGGCGAACCGCACGAATGTATCGAACGCTTTCTGCGCATTCAGCAGGCCGCTCGGGATCGAACCGGGCGTCGGTTCCCAGTCGCCGAGGTCGATCGGCGAGCGATAATGCGTGTTCAACATGAAGAAACGCAGCACCTCGCCGTTCACCACTTTCACCGCATCGGCCACGTTGAGCACGTTGCCGAGCGAGCCGGCCATCTTGCCCGTTCGCAGTTTCAGTAGGCCGTTGTGCATCCAGATTCGAGAGAATGGTTTCTCGGTGTAGCTCTCGCTTTGGGCGAGTTCGTTTTCGTGGTGCGGGAACCGCAAGTCGAGGCCGCCGCCATGGATGTCGATCGTGTCGCCGAGCAACTGCTGGCTCATCGCGCTGCATTCGATATGCCAACCGGGGCGGCCCGGCCCCCACGGGCTGTCCCACGTCACTTCCTTCGGCTCGCCTGGTTTTGCCCCTTTCCACAAAGCAAAATCGCCGGGGTTGCGCTTCTTGCTGCTCGCTTCCATCCGCGTACCGCCTTCGAGCTGTTCGGGGTCGAACCCGCACAGCTTGCCGTAATCGGCGTCTTTCGCGACGTCGAAATAGACGTCGCCATTCGCAGGGTAAGCGTGCTCCGTCTCGACGAGTTTCGCAATGATCGCGATCATTCCGCCGATGTGCTCCGTCGCCTTCGGGAAGCGATCGATACCCGTGACATTAAGCAAAGCCAGGCACGAATGATAGTCTTTCGTCATCCGTTCCGCGAGTTCGGGAACGGTGGTGTTTAGTTCCTTCGCACGCACGATCAGCTTGTCGTCGACGTCGGTAATATTCACCACCCACGTGACATCGAAACCGAGGTACGTGAGGTAGCGTTTGACCGTGTCGAAAATAACAGGGCCAACCATGTGGCCAATGTGGCTTGGCTTATAGACCGTCGGTCCACACACATACATACTGACGTGCTCGCCAGGCTTCTTGTGGAATGCATCCTTCTTGCGCGATAGCGTCGAATAAACTTGGAGCGTCATCCGGATCTCTCGGGGCTGTTGATTATACTTTAAGCGGGTGATTGAATACGTTTTGTTAGCCCGACGCGCTAGCGAGGGAGTCGTGGCGAGTCTGCGAGACGCGACGCAAAACCGACATT
>JANXNT010000666.1 GCA_025353985.1 Limnoglobus sp. | reverse complement strand
CACAACGCGGGCAGGAACAACAGTGCCCCGACCAGCAGCACCGTGCCGAGCAACACGAACCCGAAGGTGACGGTGTCCGTCCGCATCGTGCCCGATGTAAACGGCGTGTTCTTCTTGCGAGCCAGACACGCGGCCAGCGCGAGCGGCGCGATGATCGGGAGGAACCGCGAGATCAGAATCACGAGGCCCGTGGCGATGTCCCATTCGGTTGAGTAAGTCGCCGGTGCGGTCAGGTTCTTAGTCGGATCGTTGAAGCCGTGCGTGTCGCAGAGGCCTTCGAACCCGGAGCCGTTGTTCGCGGATGCCGAACTGAACTCGTACAAGATCTCGCTGAAACCGTGCGGGCCGGGGTTGTTCGTCGCGGCTTTGCCCCAATCGAGTGCCGCGAACAAACCGGTTGGACCGAGTACGAGGATCGGGTGAATGAGTAGCGCGAGCATCGCGAGTTTCATCTCGCGGGCTTCGATCTTCTTGCCGAGATATTCGGGCGTTCGCCCGACCATCAGCCCCGCCAGAAATACGCCGATCACGAGGTAAATCATCATGTTGATTAGCCCGACGCCCTTGCCGCCGAACACGCAGTTAAGCTGCATCCCGACGAGCGGCGTGATACCGGCCAGCGGGTTGAGCGAATCGTGCATACTGTTCACCGAACCACACGTGACAGCAGTCGTGACGGCGGAGAATGTCGCGCCGGCCGAGGGGCCGAACCGCAGTTCTTTGCCTTCGAGGTTACCGAAACCCAATTGATCGACGGGCAGTTCCGCGAGCGGCGAAGTCTCTTTGGCATCCGCGCCGACGACCTTCACGGTTCGCGCCGGTTGTGCCAACAATCCCGGATTCGGCTTCGCCGTGTCGTGGTAGACCGCCCACGCGATCATGCCGGTGAACATCACCATCATGACAGAATAAATTACGATAGCGTGCCGCATCTGGCCGATCGTTCGCCCGAACATCAGCACCAGCGAGAACGGGAAAATCAGGATGCTGACGCACTCGATGTAGTTCGTCCACGATGTTGGGTTCTCGAACGGGTGCGCCGAGTTGGCCCCGAAGAATCCGCCGCCGTTCGTGCCCAAGTGCTTGATGGGCAAAATCGCACCGACCGGCCCGCGCGCGATCACTTGCGGTTTAGGAATGTCTTTGCCGTCGACGCTATCTATCCCCATCGAACCGACTTGCACCGTCTGCGCCTCCGCTGCAGGTTCGAG
>JANXNT010000640.1 GCA_025353985.1 Limnoglobus sp. | reverse complement strand
CTCGCCGACGATCGCCGCCGCACTGGTGCCGCTAACGAGTGCCACGTTCACGATGGCGATGTTCGCCGATAATAGCGGGCAACGGACGACCGGTTCGTTCCCCGTGACGCGGTTCCAGGAAGATTTCGCGAAACTGAACGCGAACACGAAAGAAAGCCTGTTGCAACAACTCGCGAAGCCCGCCGACCCGGACAAATCGCAAGTCGTGCGCGAGATTCGCTTCCCGAATCAGGAACTCGATGCGTTCGATTTGAAGATCGCAATACCGGCTCTGCTCGAGCGCGACGCCAACAAACTGCAATCGCGTTACAAGCTCGAAGTGAACTTGCTGGCGACCGACGCGAACTACGAGACGGGGCCGAAGACGGGACAAAGCCTGGAGCCGATTCGCTTGCTCGTGATCTCTGAAGCAGAGCTACTTGCGGAGATGTCCAAGGATGAAGAAACGCAGGCTTCGAAGCTGGATGATGTACTCAAGAAACTTCGCGATGCGCAGATGAAACTGAACCAGACGAGCGAACGCCTGCTCAGCCCAAACCCGGCCGCGGAAGTGATAACCAACGCGGCGGTGCGTTCGCAAGATGTCGCGCAGGACATCGGCAAAGCCCACGACATGACGAACGGGATTCTCACCGAGTTCCGCCGACTCGAACGCGAAGCGACGTACAACGACATTCGCGAAGAAACCCTAAAAGGCTACCGTAGCAAGATCGCCGACCTGACGACGATTGCCGAGAAACTGTTCCCGCAATCGGAGGCATCGCACGCACAAGTGCAGACGGCGCTCGTCGAAGGGCGACGGCCCGAAGAGCCGTTGATCGAAGCCGACAAACGCGACCTCGCCGAAGTGATTCGTGCGGTTTCCGACCTTCGCGAAAAGCTCGGCGAAGCGATCAGCCTGAGCAATATCCGTAGCGCGCTGGACAAATTGCGCAAGAACCAACTCGCGGTCGGGGCATCGCTGTCGAGTTTCCGTCGCGAAATTCTCGGCCGGCTTTACCTGCCGGAAATCGCCACGATCCCGCTCGTCGAACTAGCACAGGGCGAGAAGAAAAAGCTCAGCCACGCGATCAACTGGAAAGCGTATACAGGTGGCGCACTCGTTGTGAAGTGCGACGGCCCGAAGAACGGCGAACTGACTTTCCCGAAAGAAATCCCACTGCCCGAAGACAAGGACAGTGTCGATTACGAACTCGTCGCCGGTACGAAGCCCGGCGAGTACACGATCCGCCTGGTGCCGTCTGCGGGCACGCCCATCGAAGTCAAAATTCGCGTGAAGTAAACGTGCCAACAAGCTATACTCCGGGCGAGGTGATTCGATACGTTTTTGTTAGCCCGACGCGCAAGTTTTGAAGTTGCGCAATTTTTGCAGTACGAACATTTCTCTCTTGAAATGCAGGCGATCCGCGTCCTGTAGTGATTTCGTAGGGGCACCCCTTGTGGGTGCCTTTGATGAACCTCCCCGCTTCTGGCGTAGGAACCGGCACCCACAAGGGGTGCCTCTACATGACAATAGCGCAACTTCAAAACGCGCGAGCGAGGGAGTCGTGGCGAGTCTTCGAGACACGACCGGGAAAGCATATGGCCGATTTCAGATGCAGATTTAGGATAGATGTTGTATTTGAGAGCGTTGTACCCGATCAACGAAATGCCTCGGATGGTGCCTTACCCACACTCGAAGAACGCCGACAGTCGGCCCGAGAGCCAGGCCCGAAACTCCGGCGTCGTCGGCGGGCAGTGCTTGCACCCGGCGATCACTTCTCCTTCGGCGTGCGGGACGGCTGACTGAACCCGCCCCACCACCGCCGCGCCGGGGAACGATAGGTCATCCGCCGCGCCCAGAACAAGCACCGGCATCGTCAGCCGCCGTAACTCGTCGTCCGTTGCGAGTGGCGGGATGCGCAAGTCCATCGGCATGTCCCGCAGGGTGTCGCCCATGTACGCGGCTCAGCGGAGTCGTTCGGAGGAGACACTAATGGGTGTGCAGGTCTGGAAAGATGATGCGGCTCGCGGCCGGCTGGAAGCCTGGTTCGAGCGGTTTCGCGCTCGCATTCCGGTGCCGGTCGAGAG
>JANXNT010000635.1 GCA_025353985.1 Limnoglobus sp. | reverse complement strand
GGATCGCCGCGATGGTCTGGCGTCGTTACATCGCGCATCCGCTATTGCTCGCACTCACGGCAACGGTCGTCAATCTCGGCAAGCCCGTTCTCGTCGACGACACCGCTTACCTCGCGTTCGCCCGGCACATCGCCACGCAGCCGTTGCACCCGTACGATTTTGAATTGCTCTGGAACGAGCAACCGCAACCCGCGATGACGATCCTCGCGCCGCCGGTGTTGCCGTACTGGCTCGCGGCGGGAATCGCGATCTTTGGCGAATCGATACCGCTGTTGAAACTCTGGCTGTTTCCGTTCGTGGCCATCGCCGCGTTCGCCGCACGATTTTTGTTACGCCGGTTCGCAGTGCCTCACGAAACGCTCGGTTTAGTGCTCTTCACGCTCGGCCCGTCGGCGTTGCCGTTCTGGAATCTGATGCTCGACATGCCTGCCTTGGCACTCGAACTGGCCTCACTTTCGCTTTTTCTGCACGGTACAAATCGACCGCGACGCATCCCCATTCTGTTGCTATCCGCGCTATGCATGGCTCTCGCGATCGAGACGAAATATTCGGTGCTCGCGTTGCCGGCGATACTGTTGTTTTGGGGACTCACACAGAAACATTATAGCGCGACGGCCATCGTCTTGACGACGGGGGCGGCGCTGTTTGTCGGAGTGGAGACGTTCATTTTTGCTTCATCCGGCGAATCGCATTTTCTGCATCATACCTGGAAACGCAGTGCGAATTTGAACGCGCAAACCTCGCCGATGGCACTCGTGTTACCGTTGTTCGGACAGTTAGGCGGGACGGTTGGCTGGATCGGTTTTGCCATTTGGGCGAACCATCGCGGTTATCGAATCGCGGTGGCGTTGCTCGCGGTTTCCGTGTTGGCGCTGCTGCTGCTTCCGAGCGATTGGGTCACGATCATTACCCCGCGCGATGCGGCCTCGGACCCACTGACGATTGCGAACGTGCTGTTCGTCGTCCTCGGCGTCAGTGCGATGTCAGCGGCGATGTATCGAATCGAATCGCACATGCTCGTCGGTTGGTTCATGCTGGAAATTATGGCGTATTTTGTGTTGTCGCCGTTCCCGGCAGGGCGGCGCGTTCTCGGTATCGCCTTCGTGATGATCCTGATTTCGCTGCCAAAATTGCCACCGGTTCTGTCGCAATGTGCGCAATGGACAGTCGGGATCGCGCTCGTCTGGGGACTGCTGTTCGCGGCGATCGACACGCATGATGCGTGGGTCGAGCGCGATGCGGCCCAACGTGTCGTGGCCTTCGCGAACGCCGAACATTTGGGTGGCACCGGCTACTTCGATGGACGCTGGGGCTACCAATATTATTGCGAACGTGCGGGCCTGAAGCCGTACGTTCCGGGGCGGACGATCTTTCGCGAAGGCGACTGGATCGCGGTCGCCGAACCCATCGACGGCGTCCGCGTTCGCGGCATCGAATCGCGCGAGAATTTCGACCGCAACGGTTATCGTTGCCTCACCGTAATCGTCTGGGACGATTCCCTAAGCTTGCAATCAATCCCAACACTCTACGGCGGCAAAATCCCACTCGCACTCCGCACGAAACCGCGCCTGCGAATCGCGATTTATGTCGTTACACGACCCGCTTCGTGACGTTGGAAATCTTCGCTGCGAGTTTCGCGATCGCCTCGGCGGAGGGCGTGCGTTTGTAACGGTACACTTCGTCGCCGAAGGTGGCTTCGACGTCTTCATCGGCTCGCATCGCTTCGGACACCACGAGCAAAAACTGCCCCGGACGCTGGCTTTTCAGCCTTTTGTAGTGGCTCTCCAAGTCGAGCTTACGCCAGAACCCGAACATCTCGACGTAGACTTCCTTGCCCGTCGGCGTGTGCGTCAGCGTGAAGTCGGGCACCCAGACGCCGCCTTCGAGCGCGATCAGGCTCGGGTTGTCGTCGATGGTCCAGTCGCTGACGGTCGCGCGGAAACTCTCGAGGAAAAGCGTGAATTCTTTCGGTGTGTAGACGCCGAAGTCCTGGTAGTGCGTTCGCAATCCGTCGTTCGCGCTCAGCTCGAAACTCTTCTCTTTTTTCTCGACGCCCCAACGCACATCGGCGGTCAGTTGGAACGCCTTGCAGTGCAACAGCGACGGTAAAAACAACGCCAATTGCAACCCGTATTTTTGCGTTGAAGAAAACAGTGAGAGCGGGCCGTCGAGCGAGATCGTATAGCTGTTCCCCGGCGTCTCGCGGATCGCAGCGATCAGCTTGCGGAACTTGACCGCACGAAAGAGTTGGCGGAACCGCGCGGGCGATTCGCCCCAGACGCGCACCTCCATTTTCACGCAACGTAACAGCACCGATTGCGCGAGTGCCACGTTGTAGCGGTCGAGCAATTGCCCGGCGGTGATCTCTTCGAATTTGAGTACGCGCTGCTCGCCTTTGAGGTCTGCGAACAGTGCGCGGTCGATGACCTCGGGGTCTTGATTGAGTTCCTCGCTGACTTGTTTCAGCACGGCGACGCGGTCGAATGCCACCGATGCTTTCGCCGCCAACTGGCGGTGGATCGTCGCGATGCGAAACACCGATTCGCGAATTTGCTCCGGCGGAAGGTCGGCCACCACTTCGTATTCGCAACGATCTTCGAGGAGTTTCGCCAGCCCCTGATGGATCAGTTGCCCCGCCCCTTCGTCGATCGCGTTCGCAAGTTCTTCTTCAATTTCGCCGCGCGTGTGGCCGGGACTATCGCGATAAATGAACAGCAATTGCTCCGCGACGCCGAGCCAATTCGGGTCGGCAGCATTGATGTACATCGGGACGAGTTTGTTGCGTGCGTGCTTGACGCGGACGAGTTTACCGGTGAGCATTATTGAAAAGCTCCGTGCTGTCGGCGTCGGTCGCTAGTGAACTCTTCGGCGGTGCCGCGAGCGACGAGTTCGTACAACACGGCTTGCTTCCCAGCATATTTGCGCAAAATCCGCCCGAGCCGCTGTACGTTCTCGCGTGTGCTGCCACTGCCGGAAAGCACGATACCGACGCTCGCGGCGGGTACGTCGACGCCCTCGTTGAGCACCTGACTGGTGACGACGACCGAATATTCGCCCGAGTGGAATCGTTCGAGAATTTGCTTGCGTTCCTTGATCTTCGTCTGGTGCGTAATCGGCGGGATAAAGTATCGCCGCGCGATGTCGTACACGGTCGCGTTGTCGGCGGTGAAGATGATCGTGCGTTCCCCGGCATGCCGGGTTAGCAACGTTTGCAGCATCTCGAACTTGCCCGATGCGGCGCGTTCGATCCGCTTCTGTTCGCGGTACGCACGCAGGGCTTTGATGCCATCGGGCGTGCGGCTCGCTTCAAAAATAAATCGCTGCCAGCCGTTCGGGCCGCTCAGGCTGATGCCACTATCGGAGACGAACCGGCGATACTCTTCGCGGCAACTTTGGTATGTCTGCATCTCCTCTTTCGTGAGGTCGATGAACACTTTCCGCGCATCATACGATGCCAGATACTGACCGGACATTTCGGTAATTTCGCGACGATAGACGATCGGCCCGATCAGTTCGGGTAACAGCGAATCGCCACCATCGGCGCGCTCCGGTGTGGCCGTCAAACCGAGGCGAAACGGCGCGAGGCTACCGATCGCGGCCTCGGCATACGTGGGGCCGGGCAGGTGGTGGCATTCGTCGAATATCAGCAAGCCGAACTTGTTACCCCAACGATCAACATAGCGATGTGCGGAGTCGTACGTCGTCACCGTGATCGGCTTAAAATCGTAGTAACTGCCACCGACCAGGCCGACTTCAATACCGAAGAAATCCGAGAGTTGGTTCCACCATTGATTCATCAAATCGATCGTCGGCGTAACGACGAGCGTGGGCCGTAATGCCTTCGCGATGCAGAGGAGCGCGACGAAGGTTTTGCCCGTGCCCGTCGGCAAAATCACGCAACCACGCCGGCCGGTCTTCCACCAAACATCGGTCGCTTCAGTCTGGTGTGGGAACGGCTCGCGCTCGACGCGGAACGTCCAGTCGGTGTTTTCCTTCGGCCATCCACGGGCGTCGTCTTGGTAGAGAGTTTTGTCGGCGATCATCCGTTCGACGATGGGGCGATAGTAGCGGCCTTGCGCGCGAAATGCGCTCGTTCGCGGATCGAACAACACGCCGGGCAAGCTGTTGAAATCGTAGCCCGCTGCGCCACCCGTTAGCAGGATGGTCGCACGGTCGAACGTCAAAATTACGGGCGTGTCGAGCATGAAAAGAGTATCCGCGTTCGCAGTGATGCGGCCAGATCGAACGCGGGGCGGTCGGTTACAATCGCGTGCTGTAACGGCGGGTCGACTTGCCAAACACCGGCTTCTTCGCTTCGGCGGGTGGCTCTTCGGGGAGGTATTGCGAGGTCGATTGGCCGGTCGCGCCGGTCTCGGGGTTCAGCACCGTCGTCGGCCGCACATCGAAGCGCTTTCGCGGTGCGTACGACTCAAAACCTTCGATGCGATCTTCCTCAATGAGGCGATTAATCGTCATCTCGATTTCGGTGAGTTGCCCGCCCTGTTCGGGTGTAGCGAACGAAATCGCGATGCCATCGCGGCCGATCCGCCCCGTACGGCCGACGCGGTGAACGTAGTTTTCGAGGTCCATCGGCAGATCGTAGTTGACAACGTGCGAGATGCCGACAACGTCGATGCCGCGGCTCATCACATCGGTGGCGATCAGGTATGCGATCTTGCCCGCACGGAATGCGGCAGTGATTTTTTCGCGTTGATTCTGCGGCAGGTCGCCGTGAATGACAGCCACGCCGGCGACGACGTGTTTCAACTGCTTGTAGAGTCGGTCCGCCCAGCGTTTCCGCTCGACGAAGATCAGGCATTGACGAGGCTTTTCGCGTGCGATGACCTTTTTAAGAAGCTCGAACTTGCGTTCGTCATCGACGGTAATGTACATCTGGCGAATCTTGTCGACCGTCAGCACCGATGGCGACATATGCAGGTGTATCGGGTTTTTCATGTACCTATGGACGAGCTTTTTGATCGAGTCGGGCACCGTCGCGGACATCAATAGCGTCTGGCGTTCGTCGGGGCAGCGCTTGAGGATGCGTTCGATATCGGGGCGGAAGCCGATATCTAACATGCGGTCAGCTTCGTCGAGCACTGCATAGCGAATGTGCTCCAGCGACATCGAACCGCGGCGCAGGTGGTCGATCATTCGCCCCGGCGTGCCGACGACGAGATCGCAACCACGGGCGAGACCTTCGAGTTGCTTGCCCATGCCCGCACCACCGTACACGGCCACAGTGCGGAACCGCGAACCTGGCGCGAGCTTGATTGCTTCGTTCGCCACCTGAAGTGCGAGTTCGCGGGTGGGGCACATCACGAGGCCAATCG
Organism: Limnoglobus sp.; assembly: GCA_025353985.1. Classification (GTDB taxonomy): domain Bacteria; phylum Planctomycetota; class Planctomycetia; order Gemmatales; family Gemmataceae; genus Limnoglobus. The sequence goes on along the minus strand of JANXNT010000635.1, from coordinate 1,948 downwards.
GGCCTTTGAACGTATGCGGCCGCCAGCGATTCATGAACGGGATTAGGAACGCGGCCGTTTTGCCGGTGCCGGTCTGGGCTTGGCCGATGACATCGGTGCCCTTCATCGCTTGCGGTATCACCGCCGCTTGAACCGGCGTCGCGTAAACGTAACCCGCGTGTTTGATTGCGTCGATCAGCGGGCGGATCAGTTTCATGTCCGCATAAGCGACTTTGACTTCCGCAATCGGTAGCGGCGGTGCCAAAAGTCTGTCGGCAGGCGGCCGTTCGAACGTGTCCGACAGGGTCGCGTCGGCAGGTGGGTTATCTTCGCCGAAATACGTGTCGGAGTTGTCGGGGTTGGAAACGTCAGGCTCCATCGTGCAGTTGAACCAAAGAGGACTTGACCGAAGTCATTGACTATAACAACAGTTATATTACGGCCTGTCTGGTTACCGTCCAGATGAAATCGACGTTCGAGCCCCAACAGATTCCGGTTTCGTACCGTTAAATGCCGATAGAGCGATTCTGCGAACGCGAATCCAACGAGTGTAAAATGGCAGACCCAAAACCAACGACGACCGACACCACGCCCACGGAAGCGGGCCTGAACTATCCATGCGGAGCCGACGCCCCCGCATATCGGCTCGCGTTTCAGGTCTGGATGGTCGTGTTCCTACTCATTCTGTGCATCAGCCTCGCGGTTTTCCTGCGACAACAACTAATGAAGATGGGCATTTGATGAAGTAAGTTTTAAGCACCAGGAGATTATCAATGCCGATTCACGATTGGACTCGCCTCGAAACGGGCGACTTTCACCACTTTCATCATCGCTGGATAAGCTCTATTGCGGACGCTTTGAATTGCGGAGGATTACCGCCTGAATTCATGGCATTGGCTGAACAAGTGACAGGCCGGCCAATACCGGATGTGGTCGCGTTACAGACGCATCAGCCGAAAGATCGGTCGGGAGGTGGAGTCGCGCTAGTGCCGTCTGCTAGATTAGTTCAGAAGTTTGATCAAATCGATTACGCAAAGAGGAAAGACCGCGTAATAATTCGGCATGGACGTGGCCGCGTGGTTGCGATCATTGAGTTGGTTTCAACAGGTAACAAGAGCAGTCGGCACGCGATTCGTTCGTTTGTCGAGAAGGCCGCTGACATTTTGACCCAAGGGATTCACCTCGTCATTGTCGATCTGTTCCCACCGACGCCACGCGACCCTCAAGGTATTCATAAAGCAATCTGGGACGAGTTCGGCGACATGCCATTCGACTTCCTCCCCGACAAGCCACTGACGGTCGCATCGTACATCGGCGGCGACTCGCCGACCGCTTACGTCGAGTCCGTCGGTATCGGCGACCTAATACCGTCGATCCCGTTATTCCTGACGGAATACGACCACATCCCATGTCCGTTAGAAGCCACGTACATGCAAGCCTGGGCCGTGTTTCCCGCAATGCTCCGCGAATTAATGGAATCACCTCAAGGCTCAGCCAGTCCCGCTTTTAGTTGATTTGCCAACTCGCGGATTTGGCGATGGCACTCTTTGCGGGCGTCGGAGAAACCGTTGGCGGTGGGGTTCGGTTGCTTCAGATAGTCGAGCACCACAGACTCGGCGGCCATGAGTTTGGGGCAGGCGTTTGCGAGCGATTCGGCGAGTGCGTGCGGGATGATCGCGATGCCGTTGCGGTCGCCGTGGAGGAGGTCGCCAGGGTTAATCCAGACGCCGCCGACGCGCACGGCCACGTTGAGATCGGCTATCTGGCAGTAGCCGTGCGAGCAGATTGTGCCATTCGTGAAGCACGGAAATTGCAATGCCTCGACCTGGTCGAGATCGCGCCCTGCACCGCTCGTGATTAGCCCCACCGCACCGAACGCCTGGTACGTCGTACACATCACTTCGCCAAACGTGGCGGCCACGGCGGGGTTGTCGAGATCCTGGAAGACGATGACCTTCGGCCCGCTCAG
>JANXNT010000627.1 GCA_025353985.1 Limnoglobus sp. | reverse complement strand
GGCGGGTTCGTGCTCACGGCAGTTCTCGGGTTAGTCGGTAAAGTCAGCCCAATCGGCAAGGGCCGAATTATCATACCCTTACGGCAAGGCAGTTGCAAGGACACTCGCCGAGCCATTTATATGATGACGCCCCCGCCCCGCATCACTCCAGTCGAACTCAACATTTTCTTGCGATTGGTGGTACCAGGCGATAGCGCCCGTCGCACCCTCGTTGCATTTTAACGGCACGACCGGCCCGCAGCATCGTATCAGGTGGCTCATATCTTCGACGGGTTCCGAAACCCGACGGATTGAACGAATCGCGAAAAGCGTCACTCGGCCGGGTGCTGATTTTCCCACGTCAAGATGTGGTGCATCAGGTCTGGCGGTTCGATGGAATGATTCGGCAATGGCCACGCGAACCGCTCGGCAGCGGCCAACTGCGACGCGCCGCCACGCTCTTTCTTACCCGGATCGCACCAGAGTTTCACGAACCGCCCGATCGCTTTGCCGCGCCGACTGAGCCGACGGATGAGCTTGCGGGCATCGTCTTCGTCCCGCGCCGCCTCCATCAGCAGCCCCGCCCAGTCCGTCACCCAATCGATCAGCATCCGGGCTTCTTCGTCGCCCAAGTCTCGTGTCAACGACTCATCGCGCGCTATTTCGCGGATGAGCGGATCGCAATCGACAGTCATTCCGTTTCCCCCAACGCCCAACCGAACGACTCAGGGTCGGCGGGCAGCCCATCCCCCAACGGGCCGCCACACCGTTCCCCATCCCCAAGTCGATTTCGGTCGCAATCGCGTTTATGAAGGGGCCGCATACCAACAACCCGCGCTCCTCGCAAGCGCGAATCGCACCGAATTCATCCGGGCACCCACACTATGTCTGAAAGTCAATAAGTTTTCGACGATTTGACCTAAGTCAGAATTGTATGACGTGCACGGACGTACTCAAAAGTGCGCCGAAATGACACAGAAAAGGCGCGCCGTGACATAGAAAGTGCGCGTAATGACATAGAAAAGGCGCATAGTGACTCAAAAAGGACGGTACTTGCGCTACGTGCCAATCGAAGGACCGTTGACGCAAACGATGACAGGATCTCAAGATCCGGCGAAATCACGAAGAACATATCAGCGATCAGCGATCAAAAAGTGGCAGTTTGATACGAAAAAACACGCGAAAACACGGTTTGAAAACTTCCGCAATTCGGACTTACGTCGACGCGGATCGGCCGAAAACCGCGACAAGTACTGAAATTCACAACTCACTCATCGCTGCTGAAGTCGACTTTGTAGTCGGCTTTCTCGATCTGATACTGCTGGAGTTTTTCAGAAATGCTGCGTCGGGAAAGCCCGCTGATCTCGGCGCAATTCCCAACGTGGCCACGCGTTTTCCGCATCGCATCACGCAGATACTTTTCCTCAATTTTCGCTACCATCTCGGCAATCTGATCGGCGAGCGGCCGCGAAATATCGACTTTCACTTCCGACGATCGCGTGGCAGTTCCGGCGATATCGGACGGTAGATGTTCCACGCCGACAACGCCATTTCGCACGATGACGCAAGCGCGTTCGATCGCATTTTCGAGTTGCCGCACGTTGCCCGGCCACGGTGCCCCCAACAGTGCCTCCATCGCTTCCGGCCCGATCTCGATGTTCGTATGATTCGGGCGGCGATACTTCTGGAGGAAGTGGCCCACTAACTGCCGAATGTCTTCCGGCCGTTCGCGTAGTGGCGGCAGTTCGATTTTGATGACGTTCAAGCGATAGAAGAGGTCTTCGCGGAACTTACCCTCCGCCACCAGTTTCTCCAGGGAACGGTGCGTGGCGGTGATGAGCCGCACGTCGATCTCCACCGGTTCCGTACCGCCGACGCGCTCGATGCGGCGCTCTTGCAGAACGCGTAGCAGTTTCACTTGCATCGACATCGGCACGTCGCCGATCTCATCGAGGAACAGCGTGCCGCCGTTGGCTTGCTCGAAGCGGCCTTTCCGCTGTGCGGCGGCACCGGTGAACGAGCCTTTCTCGTGGCCGAACAGCTCGCTTTCCAGCAGCGTTTCGCTAAGTGCTGCACAATTGACCGAGACCATCGCACCGTTGCGGCGACTACCCGAAGCATCGTGGACGGCGCGGGCCACCATCTCTTTACCGGTGCCCGTTTCGCCGACGATCAGCACCGTCGAGTTCGTTTCCGCCACCTGGCTGATGAGGTCGAACACCGCCAACATGCGCGGGCTTTTGCTCAGCATGTTGCGGAAGGCGTGGCGTTCCCCGATTTCCGCACGCAACGCCGCTACTTCGTCTTGAAGGATGCGTTCGCGAAGTGCCCGCTGAATCATCAAGATCAGGTGCTGCGTGTCGACGGGCTTCGTCAGGAAGTCGTACGCGCCTTGTTGCATGGCCGATACGGCATCCTGAATGCTGCCGTGCGCCGTGGTAACGATAACCGTTACGGGGATTTTGCGCGACTGAATTTCGGCAATCAACTGCATACCGTCGAGCTTTGGCATGCGCAAATCGGTAATCACCACGCTATACGGGCGTTCCGCGAGCATTTTCAGCGCGATCGCCCCGTTCTCGGCGGCATCGACTTCAATCTTGAGCGAAAGCGCGAGCAGCTTCTGGAGCATATCGCGGGCGTCTTCGAGGTCTTCGACCACGAGCAGGCGCTGAACGGTCGTGTTTGCGGGAATGGCCATAGTTCTATCGGGTCGCATTTCGAGGGAAATATCGCACGGCTAGTGTATTGAGCAAAGAGCGGGTGCGTGGGATATGCCCAATTCCGGTAGCAAATGCGAGATTGGCACGACAACTGCACAGGATAATTCCGTTGTTGTTACCCGTTTCACCAACAGGAGTATACCGATGTCAGACAAAGTGCACGAAATGAAGAACGCAGCCGACAACGTCGCTGATAAAGCGAAGTCGGCGGTCGATACCGTGGCGAACAAAGCCGATGGGGCCAAAGACGCCGCGAAGGGCCTCGTCGAGAAGGTCCAAGAGCGAGCCAAGAGCGTGACCGACTCTGTGGTGAACACCGCCGAGAAGGCGACTGAAAAAACCGGCGAATGGATCGGCGATGCAGCCGAAACCGTGGAAACCGCAGTCTCCGACGGGTACCGTAGTGCCGAACACGAAATCGAGCAGTTCGGCAAAGATGTCACCAAAATCGTTCGCAAGTACCCGCTGACAGCCGTCGCGATCGGCCTCGGCCTCGGGATGTTGCTCGGTCGCGCGACCAATTCCCGCGCATAATATTCACAACAGCCGACGAACCCCAAACACCCGGAGTCGGCACTCCGGGTGTTTATTTTCGTACTCTCAGGCGGCTGGCAATATCATGCCCCGCATGTTATGTTTGCGCCGAACGATTTTGGCTGTGTGGAGCGATTGAAAAATGACACAACACGAAACGCCAACGATCCGCGTATTGCTAGTCGATGACGATGAAGACGATTACCAATTGACACTCGCGGTTACGCGGGAAATCACCAACGCGAAAATCCAGCTCGATTGGCAATCGGACTTCGATACCGCACTCGAAGCGATCTGCGATGGGAAGCACGACGTCTACCTCATCGATTACCGCCTCGGCCAGAAAACCGGCATCGATTTGCTTCATGCGCTCAAGGAAAAGAAGTGTTCGGGGCCGATTATTTTGCTGACCGGCCAAGGCGAACCGGAAATTGATCGTGCCGCGCAGTCCGCAGGGGCGGCGGATTATCTCGAGAAAAGCCGCCTCGATGCCGTCGTGTTCGAGCGGATGATTCGGTACGCAATCCACCAGCACAATCACGAAGCCGAACTCGAACGTAAGGTCGTCGAACGCACGGAAGAACTGGAAACGGCGAACCGCGCACTCCGTGATGCCAACCTCCGGAAAGATGAATTTCTAGCGACACTCGCACACGAACTCCGAAACCCGCTCGCACCGATTCGTCATGCACTTGAGTTGCAAAAACTCATCGGAGACGATCCCGTTGCACAAGAACAAGCGCGGAATGTCATGGAGCGCCAACTCTTGCAGTTGGTGCGCCTTATCGACGATCTGCTCGATGTCTCACGGCTTAATCGCGGCGTGCTTTCTCTGAACCGGGAGCCGTTCGATTTGCGAAGTGCAATCTCGCTCGCCGTAGAAACCAGTATGCCAAGGATCCTCAAAGCGGGCATCGAACTCCGGCAAGAGATTCCGGATCGTGCATTACCATTTCTCGGCGACCACATTCGCATCGCGCAAGTGATTACTAACATCCTCAACAATTCCGCAAAGTATACGAATCGTGGAGGTATCATTTCGCTCATCGTCACGCAAGAGGCTTCCGGGTATCAGATTCGCGTGGTCGATAATGGTGTGGGAATTCCACCCGAGCAACTCGATCATATATTCGATCTGTTCACACAAGTCGATCGCGCACTGAATCGCCTCGATGGCGGCCTCGGTATCGGGTTGGCACTCGTCCGCTGGCTCGTGGAAATGCATGATGGTACCGTAATCGCCGAAAGTGCAGGCCCGCAACTGGGAACAACCATCACCGTGCGATTGCCAGTTTTGTAATATTTGCAACGTCTTCAACCGCTGATCGTGATCGTCGATCATGCGGTCGTCTTACAGTTCGGAATCGACTGTCATAATTCGCCACGATCAAATTTGCAGTTCGTCGGGGATCTCGCTGGCGCGGGGCACGCAGACGATGCCATCGCGGATGTGGTAGCGCCCAGCGGGGTCGTCGTAGTCGGTGTCGCCGGCATGGTCGCGGATGCGGACGCCGTGGCCGATGCGGCAGTCTTTGTCGAGGATCGCGCGTTCGATTTGCGTGCCGTTGCCAATGTTCAAATCGGGGCGGCCGAGCAGCCGATTCTCAGCGAGGTCGGCGACGGTTTCGAACTTATCGGAGCCTATCATCACGACATCGCGGAGTTTGCAATTCGAACCGACGCGGCTGCGTACGCCGATCATGCTATGCGAGATCGACGAACCCGCACCGACGACGCAACCGTCGGCGATGGTGCATTGGTCGAGCGTCGCCCCGTTGATTCGACTTGCGGGCAAGTTCCGCATCCGCGTGTAGATAACGCCTTCGGGCTGAAAGAAGTCGAACGGCGGCTCCGGTTCGGCAAGTGCCAAACTGCAATCGTGGTAGCTCTTGATCGTGCCGAGGTCTTCCCAGAAGCCATCGAACAGGTGGGCGTGAATGTGCCGATCTGCCACGTGATTCGGGAACACGTTCGAGCCGAAATCGTGCGGGAGAAGGTTCGCGTTGTGCAGCGGGTCGGGCACCGGTGTGTTGAGCATCTCGAACAGTTTGTCGGTCTTGAACAGGTAAATACCCATGTTTGCAAGGTAGTTTCGCCCGTTGCTCTTGTAGCCTTGCGATTCGACCCACTTATCCGGCGTGAAGTACGGCTTGCGTGCCTCCGCCGTTTTCGGTTTCTCGGCAAAACTGCGCACGCGGCCCGTGTCGTCGATTTGCACCAGCCCGAACCCGGGCGTTTGCTCTTCCTTCACGGGGATGCACGCGATCGTGACGTCGGCGTTGCTCTTACGATGCGTTTCGATCATCTCGCGATAATCCATCCGGTACAGTTGGTCGCCGGAGAGGATCAGGACTTCGTCGGGTTCTTCGCGCTTGATGTAAGAGATGTTTTGCCGGACGGCGTCGGCGGTGCCTTGGTACCAGCCGATATGTTCGTCGTAGGCTTGCTGGGCGGCGAGCACTTCGACGAAGCCGCTGCTGAACATGTCGAACTTATACGTGTTCGAAATATGCCGGTGCAAACTCACGCTGAGGAACTGCGTGAGTACGTAGATCTTGTTGAGTTTACTGTTGAGGCAGTTCGAGATCGGGATATCGATCAGCCGATACTTACCTGCCACGGGCACGGCCGGTTTGGCGCGTTGTTTCGTGAGCGGGAACAAACGAGCACCCCGGCCACCGCCGAGAATAAGCGATAAAACCTGAC
>JANXNT010000585.1 GCA_025353985.1 Limnoglobus sp. | reverse complement strand
CGGATCGACCGCGACATCTGAGAACAGGAAACCGAGCATCGTTGCCATGTTCGGGCCGATCATCGCGGCCCCCTTCGCGAAGCCGGTCAGCACGCGGTCGCCGATCTCCCGCGTCACGGTTTTGATTTTCGTGTCGGTCGTCAGAATCGCCTTGGACGCCAAGAAAAACCCATCGATACCGGGTCGCGCGGCAGCCACCGCCTTCGGTATCCCCGCTTCGAGAATCGGCATCGGCAACAGTCGCCCGATTACCCCCGTCGATGCGACGAGTACCTGTTGCGGAGAACAGCCGACGCCGATTGCGGTCAGTTCTGCCATGCGCTCGGCGTCGGCCATGCCTTGTTCGCCGGTGCAGGCATTCGCGTTCCCGGAGCAAACGACAATCGCGCGTGCATCGGCCCGTGGCAATCGCGCGCGGCTGATATGAACGGGGGCCGCACAGACGCGGTTCTGCGTGAACACTCCCGCCGCCGCCGCCGGTGTATCGCTGATCATGACGGCGAGATCGTGCCGACCCGGCTCCGTACGCAAACCGGAGACGATGCCCGCATAACGATAGTTCCGAGGTAACTTCCAATCGCTCATTTGCACATCGTATCAATCGTCGAAGTCGGGAGCCAGAGCGGTGATTTGATTCACTGTCCCATTTGAGTGGAACGTCATATCGGCTGCGTGACCTCATGAAGAATTTTAACCGCAGAGGGCGCAGAGCACGCAAAGAAGTATTTGAGATACGGATCCATTTTTTCGATCTTTCCTCTGCGTTCTCTGCGTACTCCGCGGTTAATGTTTTGTTTTTCGTATTCGATCGCAACCCAAATGGGACAGTAAATTCAATTCAGGAGTTACGCATTCCGCAACAGCGAGAGTGCGGAAATCGCGTTGAACAAGCCGTGAACGACGACGGCGGCCGTGACAGTGCGCGTGCGAGAAACGACCCAACCGAGGCCGAGGCCGAGGACGAAGAGCGGGATCGGCGTCGGCCAGACGGCCGAGTGCATCGCTGCAAACAGCGTGGCCGTTGAGACGATGGCACACGCGGGGCGCGTGAGGAACCGCGGCCAAATCCGGCGTAGATTTGCGATGATTGCAATGAGTATCGTGGCGATGAGCACGAATGCGAGCGGTGCGGGGAACATCGAACGATCGTTCATTCGGACCCATGCGACGAGGGCGGCGACGGCCATCAGGCCCCACGATCGTGCGATCCGCCCCGATGCCCACGGCAGCAGTGCGCGGCGAAAAATCATCTCTTCGTAAAACGGCGCAGCGACGCACGCCCCCAGGAAAAGCAGGCCAACTTGCAATGGCGTTTGCAGTTTCGCGAACTTCAACGGGTGCGCGTCCGGTTCGTAGCCGTACTCTTTGGCAATGAGATTCGCGAGAAAATGCACGAGGAATGTCAGCGGGGTGACAGCGAGCCAGACACCGACGCCGACGGCAATGTCGGCAGGGATTCGGCGCGAAGTTACGGCGCGTTCCGTGTTGCCGAGCCGCCGAAGCAGAAAGAAGCCGAGCGCGAAAAGCGGCATCGCGATGGCACCGGCCAACGTCGTGCGGCGTGCAATCCGGTCGTACCGCCACGCCTCCGCAAGCGATGTGCCCGGCCCGCCGACAATCGCGCCTACCGAGGTCGGGTCGAGCAACGCATCGTCGCCGAACACGGCACGATAGACGCCGCCACGTTCGAGGAGATCACCCGCGAGCGTGGGTAACATCACGTACATTCCGAACAGCAATATCACGTCGATGACACGCCATTGACACCAACGGTGCCGCCACGCGGGCAGAAGCGGAAACGCGAATCGGCGGGCAAGCAAAACCGCAAGTAAGCCGACCGGCACGGCGACCAGCGCGACCAAACCCGCGGCCGTCAAAAGTTCGAGAATTTCGCGTAACATGTCCACCGTCGCTCGGGTGCAGGTAGTCGCCAGTCGGCACTCAGCTAAGATAGTGTCGCTTCTGGAGATAACCGCGAAAGGCGTGTGGCATGGCGACGATCCTCGATGCGATAGTGGAAACGAAGTGGAAAGAAATCGCTGCGTCGCGAAGCCAAACACCGGCGATCGAACTCGAACGATGGGTGGCCGATTTGCCGCCGGTTCGCGATTTTGCAGCGGCCCTTCGCACGCCCGGCGAAGTTCGCATCATCGCGGAAGTGAAGAAAGCCTCGCCATCGGCGGGCATCATTCGCGACGATTTCGATGCGGTGGCCGTCGCCAAAATTTACGAAGCCCACGGTGCGGCCTGCGTGAGTATCCTCACCGATGAAGCCTATTTTCAAGGCCATTTGTCGTACCTCACGCAAGCCCGTGCGGCGATTCGCATACCGGCATTGCGGAAGGAATTTATCCTCGATCGCTACCAGTTACTCGAAGCCCGCGCTGCCGGTGCGGATGCCGTGTTGTTGATCGCGGAGATCTTGCCCGGCCCGCGCATTCGCGAGTTGCACGACGAAGCGACGGCGCTCGGCTTGCACGTTTTGGTCGAACTCCACGATGCGGAGGAACTGAACCGCGTGCTGGATTCGGGTGCCCAACTCGTCGGGATTAATAACCGCGATCTGCGTTCGTTTCACACGCGGTTAAGCCACACGCTCGATTTAATGAAGCACGTTCCGGCATCGGTCACGCTCGTTTCCGAAAGCGGAATCCGCAACCGCGACGACATGAGACTCCTTGCCGATGCGGGCGTTCATGCCGTGCTCGTCGGCGAATCGCTGATGCGCTCGCCAGACATCGGCGCAGCACTCGATGTCCTTCGCGGCGTGTCGTGAATCAATAATCGCGCCGCCATCCACAACCAAAGTCCGAGCACCATCAACGTGTCGATCGGGTAGCGAATGCCCGTGTTCCAGTTCGTGCCAGTAATCGCGTAGCTACGTTGTGCCCAGAGATTCTCGTTGATGATGAGGAAGCAAAGCACGACCGTCGGGACTGAAATTCGGCCGCGTCGCCAGTCGTGGCAATAGACGATCCATCCGACGCCGAGCGCGGATAGCAGCACGTCGTAATACATAAACCGGTAGCTGCAAAGGAACGCACCGAGCATCGCGAAACCGGCGGTGAAACTTCGGCGATCCCTGCGAATCGTGCAGATTAAGCATGTTCCCACGAAGACGAATGCCCAGAGTAGCCAGCCATATCGCTCCGCATCGACGCGGTCTCGCTTCGCATCGGGCAGCGTAAAATCGAGCAAAATCCGTCGCGGAATGCCGAACAAATCGCGACTGAGAAAGACCCAGTTTTGGTTGATTTTGTACTTCTCGGCCGCATCGCCACCGACCGCCAACCAGTCGAAATACGCATCGATTCCCACGAACGGCAGCGTGAAAAGTACGAGGCCGCCACCGACCGCCACCATGCCGAACAGCATCCGCCAGCGTCGTAACACGATCGGCACCAGCAGAAACGCCACGGCCCAAACGGGCTTAAATGCGAGCAATCCCCACACCGCACCGGCCCCGAATTCGTGCCCCCTCGCGGCCAGGCACCAGCCCCACACGAGTATGAGTAGCGTGAACTGCGCGTTCTGCCCGAGTTCCATCGTGCCCCGGTAGCCGGGATACAGGCAAACGATCGCCGTCGCGATTGGCCACCTAACACGGCCATTCGTCAGGTTTCGCACGCAGTAGCCGATGGCAAATGGGCAGAGGAAGCCGAGAATTTGCAACAAGTGGAACGCGGTTTGCGCGTCGTCGATTCGGCCGAGCGGATAGTAAAAGAAGCCATGAACCGGCGGGTACAACGGCCCGCCGAGCGCCTTACGATTCACCGCATCGACGAGTTCGGGCGTCAACTGACGATTGGCTGTCAGTGCCAGTGCCGCCGTCGCAATTGGGTTCGCTGGGTTCGCGAACGGGAGCGTCACCGCACGGCTCGCATCGGGCCAAGCCGGGGAGTCGGCCCCGAGGATCCAACTCATGATCCAGCCCGAATCGTGTCGCGGATCGCTGTCGGAAAACGCGACGATTTTTGGATCTCGCGGGAACGATTCGCGACGCACCCACGGCGATTCCCCCGTTGGCGGGAACCCCGCATTTACCACGGGCCAAAGGTGCGTACGGTCGTAAAGGTGCTTGCCGTTTCCCGTGGCGATCATTCGGCCCATTACCCACTGCGCGCCAAAATCGATCTCCGCATGGCCCGAATTGCCATCGTCGCGCCACCGATCCCGTGGCGTACTTTCTTGGTTGTCGAACCCCGTCCAGCCGCGATGCAATCGCTGCCCCGCACACGCAACCGCGAAGATCCACGCGAGAAATAACACGAGCGGTTGCCACCAACGTGGCGAGGTAGAAGGTGCGTTCACGATGCGAGCCGTAACGGAAATGGCGTGAGGGCGGGCACAACCAAGCGGTTCGTAATCGCCCAATTTTCGGCGATCTCGCTCAAGCGCTCCATCTCGGCTTGCACGATGATTCGGTACGGTTCGAGTTGTTCCGCACGCAGTTTTGGCGGAACGAGGATCGGTTCCCCCGTGACGCATTTCGCACGCGAGCACGGCTTCGGCACCGCGAAACGGTCCCAGCTTTTAAATCGCCAAGGTCGGTTGTACCCGACGCCGATCGGCACGATTTTCATGCCCGTTCGCGATGCGACATAGATCACGCCGGGTTGTACGATTCGCCGGGGTCCGCGTGGGCCATCGGGCGTAATCGCGACGTTTCGCCACGGTGTATCGGGCCGCACGAGTTGCCGCACCGCATCGGCCCCGCCGCGCGTCGTCGAGCCGAGAACCATGCCCATTCCCATCCGCTGAATCAACCCGCCGAGAAGTTGGCCATCGGCGTGCGCGCTAATCAGCACGGCGATATCTGGCCCGCCATACGCGATCGTCGGCAACATTAAATTTTCGTGCCAGATCGAATAGAGGAAGCGATCCGGGTGCGACACGCGATTGAGAATCATCTCTGGGCCGAGCGGTTGATGCTGGAATCGCAGCGTGCGGAACAGGCCGACGGCGGCATTCGCGCCGAGCCACGCCGCACCGCGGATGAGCTTCGGGTTTCGGATTTTCATGTCAGCCTCCGTGCCATTCGCCGCTAAACACTTCCGTGGCGGGACCAGTCATATACACCGAATTGTCTGCCGCAGACCACTCCAATTCGAGATCGCCACCGGGCAAGTGCGCGAGCAATTTGCGATCCGTATGCCCCGTCAGCACGCCCGCCACGCAGACCGCACACGCCCCCGTTCCGCACGCCAGCGTGATTCCGCTACCGCGTTCCCACGTCCGCATCGTCGCTTCGTTTTTGGAATGCACCTTCACGAAGTGGGCGTTAATCCGCCTCGGGAACGCACTCGCATTCTCGATGAGCGGCCCGTAAATCGCCACGAGATCGCGGCCCGTCTGCGCGAAATATTCCTCGCCGACGAACATCACCGCGTGCGGGTTGCCCATCGATACACACGTCGCCTGGAAGGTGTTATCGCCCGCAACGAGTGCCGCATTCACCGGCGGATCGCCGGGTAACGTCGTCGGTATTTTTGCCGCTTCGAGGATCGGCTCGCCCATGTTCACCCGCACGCGGCGAACTTTGCCACCTTCGGTTTCGAGATCAACCGTCAGGATGCCACGCCCCGTTTCGAGCCGCAGTTGTGGCTTCTTGCAAATGCCGTGATCGTAAACGTATTTCGCCACGCAACGCAGGCCGTTCCCGCACATTTCAGATTCCGAACCATCCGCGTTGAACATCCGCATTCGGGCGTCAGCTTTGTCCGAAGGCACAATCAAAATCAGGCCATCGGAACCGATCCCGAAGTGCCGGTCGCTGACCGCAATGCTGACTGCGGCCGGGTCTGAGATCGGGGCTTCGGCGAAACCGTCGACGTAAACGTAGTCGTTTCCGAGGCCGTGCATCTTCGTGAAACGCATGGGAAAACTCATTCCGGATTGCGGTACCTGTTTTGCTAGAATTCTAATGAATGTGTGGCACGGAAACAGTCCAAAGTGTGGCGAAACCGATGACGAATCCCCGTTCGATCCGACTCATCCGCGAGCGCGACGAGCGTGGCGTCGGGGTGTTCCGCATCCAAGTTGGCAACGTCTCGCAGAACTACACATTTCGCGAAATTCGCTGCGAAATCGGCGGCCGCGGCTTCGAAGTCCACCGCCTCGGCCTCGGTAATCTCTATCACGTTCGCGTCGGCAGACCAACCGATTGCACCTGCGAATGCATGGGCTTTCTGTCTCGAAATACCTGTCGCCACATCGCCGGTTTGCGGGCACTCATCCGCGAAGGATATGTGAAACGCATCAAATCAGGCCGCTGAGCCATTGCGGCAAATCCGTTTCGAGTCGATCCACGAATGCACTACGCGGCAGCACCAGATCGCAACCGGCACTGCGGGCGGCACGAAGTCGTTCCGCATCGACGTGCGAACCGTACGCAATGACCTTCGGAATCGGCGAAAAATCCGCGCGTAGTTTCGCCAAAAATATGGTTAAGTTGAGCGTGGTGTTGTGTAAATCGAGAATGATCGCGACGGGTTGAGCGGTGAGAATATCGAGCAATTTCTCGGCATCGCGAAACACGGTGAGTGTGCCACCGTGTGCGCGAGCGGTGCCGGTGATTCGGCTGCTGAAAATGAGATCGTCGCTGAGCAAAAAACCGTGCATGAATCTATTTCTTAATGTTGTCGCGGATCATTTTTAAGACTTCGGTGAGCGATTCGTCGCGCTTGTCTTTCTTCAAACCGTCGATCAGTTTATCGCGAACTTTGATCGCAAAATCATCGGGGAAACGCGCTTTCGCATCCTCCGTGAGATCGACGTACAGCGATTTGGGATCGTTACAAATCAGGATGCCAAAGCCACTCGCTTTCTCGGTCGCCACGCGCGACTTCGACCAGTCCTTCATGTACGCGATACGCTCGGTCGATTTCATCGCCTTGACCTTCTCCGCGTCCTTCATCGGCACCGCTGCGAACGTCTCGACGAGGACATCGAGTTTCTGCGTCTTGAAGAAGTCGTCGATGTCGGTTTGTGCCGCCTTCGTGGTCTCTTCCTTGAACATTTTCGCCGCATCGCTCAGCGTCGTGGCGGTCGTTCGTTTCGTCACCGTGGCGGTCACTTTCGAGCCGCCGCGAATCCGCTTCACGTCGTCGCTGTTCATGAGGCGACGCACTTCGGAAACATCGATAAACGTACTGAGTAATTGCGCATCGAGCGCCCCGCCTTGCGTGACGCCGACGAGTTCGCCCTTCTCGTTTACGAGCGGTCCGCCACTGTCGCCGGGGTTCGTCGCCGAGTCGGTTTCGACCACTTTTGCATGAAATTCGAGCACGCGGCCCGGCTCGAGTTGCGCCTTCCATTTCTTGTCCGCCACCGTGCGAACCTTGCCTTGTAAGTATCCCCAAAGCGCATCCGATTTGCCCGTGTTCCCGATCGAATGCACCGCCTGCCCCGGCTCCGCACCCGTCAGCGAAAGCGGCACCGCAACGATGCCTTCGGGCACGCGCTCCAGTTGAATCAGCGCTAGGTCCGCCCGCTTGTCTCTCGCCACGACTCGCCCACTGATCGCCAAGCTGGCGCGATCCTTGTAATACTTTTTCTCGGCTTTCGGCTGACCGTTAGAGATCGTGGGGAAGTACAGTTTCGCGGTCGGTTCCTCTTCGACAACGTGATAATTCGTGAGCACCAATTTGCGGTCGAGATCGATCAGCGTGCCCGTGCCCGTCGCGTAACCGCGTGGCCGATTCGAATGAATCCAGACCACCGATGGCACCACTTTTTTGTAAATCTTCGAACCGTCCGCTTCCTGTGCAAACACCAGCGACGCGGGAACGAATTGCGCGAGAATTAGCCCGAAAAACACCAGCATCGACCAACGCAAATTCGCCATGAGATTGCTCCCAGAGTACGCCAAACCGAACGAAGACATTGTACCCCGCCACCGCGAAAGATGTTAGCCACATCGGCGTTTAGCCGCGCCGCGAAGGCTCTGCGTAGCGAAGCGTGGGGGGCGGAAACTCTCAGAACCGGTGTGCATGTAAAACAACACCGAGCCGATTCCCCGCAAGGTGTCGGGTGCGAGACAACCCGTTTTAGTGCGTTCGCAATTGTCACGGATGTCTAATCCAGCCAGCCCGCTGCGCAAGGGTACCCGCAGACAACTTCACAAAGTCGCTCGACCGTGGAAATCCAACCCCTTGCTCGCGCAGCGGGTGGCACGAACGTCTTCGTGAAATGTAACGGATCCGCGTTCGAAATCTGACAAAAATTCTGTCGCCCACACAATTTTTAGGAGTCAATAAGTTTGCGTGGAAATGACGTAAGTCAGAATTGTTAGCGCGCACGGAGTGACATAGAAAAGGCGCGCAATGACATAGAAAGTGCGCGCGGTGACATAGAAAAGGCGCGCAATGACATAGAAAAGGCGCTTTAGGACGCGAAAGGGTCGTAGTCGTCTCTTATGCGTAATCGATGTCCCTCGACACAAACCGATTCCGCATCGCAGGATACGGCAAATGACCCCGACACAAATCAGCGAAAACCGATCAAAAAGGGGCTTATTGAGACGAAAAAACACGAAAAACACGGTTTTAAAACTTTCGCAATTCGGATTTACGTCGATTGCAACGGGTCATTTTGCGAAAATCGCGTCGAAATCCGCCCAGAAACCGGGGTAGGTTTTGGCGACGCATGCGGGGTTGCGGATGGTGGTGCCGGGGACTTTGCGGGCGATGAGCGCGAAGCTCATGGCCATGCGGTGATCGTTGTAGGTATCGACCGCACAGCCAGTCATCTTCGCGATTGGCACCGGATGGATCGTCAGGCCGTCATCGCGTTCTTCGACGGTGACGCCAAATTTACGCAGTTCAATTGCCACTGCCGCAATGCGATCCGTTTCCTTGTGGCGAATGTGTGCGACGTTGCGGATCGTCGTTGGCCCTTCCGCAAAGCATGCCACCGCAGCAAGCGTCATGACGGTATCGCTGATGTCGTTCATATCGACATCGACGCCACTAAGCGTGCCCGAATCGCGTCGAAGAAGCATGTCGCAACCCTGCCGCTCCAGCGTACACCCCATCTGTTCCAGTACGTGCGCAAAGCGGATATCGCCTTGCAAACTCAGGTCGGGCATGTTTCGCAAGCGAACCTGTCCGCCGTGAATGGCCGCTGCCGCAAAGAAGTAACTCGCCGACGAAGCATCGGGTTCGATGGCGTATGTGGCGGGTGGGCGATTCGCAGCGGTGTACGAGATCGGCTCGACGCGATAGGCGTTTTCGGACTTCAAATGTCGAAAGTCCCCACCCCAACTCGTCAGCATTCGCAGCGTCATATCGACGTACGGAACCGAAACGAGTTCGCCAGTCACGGCGACATCGATCGTGCGGCCCGCAAACGGCGCGGCGAGAAGCAGTCCACTGAGGAATTGACTGGAAATCGAGCCACGAACCGCCACGCGGTTCGTTTTCCAGCCGTCGGCGTGAATCGTCACGGGTGGGCAACCGGTGCCGTTCGCGCTGGTCGCGGTGACGCCCAAATCGTGTAACGCGCTCAGTAAATCCTGAATCGGTCGCTCGCGCATTCGCGACACGCCATCGAGTTCGTACCGCCCATCCCCGAGGCCGAGCATCGCCGTGAGGAAGCGAACGGTGGTGCCCGAATTGCCGACGAATAGCTTCGCTTCCTTCGCGGAAATGATCCAGCCACTGGTGTTCTTAGCAAAAGCAATTTGGCAATGCGGCCAGTCGGCAGTCACACCGAAACCGAGTTGCATAAGGCAATCGAGCATCACCTCAGTGTCTTCGCTTTGTAACGCACCGGTGAGTTCGCAACCCGATTCTTGGCTCGCCAGCGCCGCCAACACAAGCGCCCGATTCGTAATGCTTTTACTCCCCGGCACAGTCACCGTGGCATCAATCGGGCCATCGTGCGTCGCGAGCGCCAACTCGGCGGGGTAGGTGTGCGAGTTCATATACGCCTTTAATACGTGACGCGGATGAGAAACAAGCCGCCCGGTGGTGCCGTGGGGCCGGCGATGCCGCGGTCCATCCCGTCGATCACGGTTTGCATATATTCTTCGGGCCAATAACCGCGGCCGATTTGGTACAGCGTGCCAGCGATGGCTCGCACCATGTTGTACAGGAAGCCATCGGCTTCCACGTCGATCCACAGGCACTCGCCGAAACGGCTGACGGCGAAGTGAGTGATCGTGCGAATGCTCGTGAGGCGGTTCGGGTAGTTCGTTTCGAAACAGCGAAAATCGTGCCGCCCGAGTAAGACTTGCCCCGAGCGATGCATCCGTGCGGCATCAAGGATTCGCCGCGTCTGCCAGGCGTACTTCCGCAAAAACGGATCGGGAATGTGCGTGTCGTTGATGACATATCGATACAGCTTGCGGACCGCATCCGAATTCGCATCGAACGACTGCGACACTTCTTCACAAGCCGTGATCGCGATGTCTTCCGGGAGCTTAGAATTCAGCGCTTTCACGAGTTTCGCCGCACCGATCTGCGTGGCTGTAAAAGCGTTGAATACCTGCCCGACAGAATGCACGCCGGCATCGGTTCGCCCGCTACAGTTGATGCGCACCCGCGCTTCGAGTGTGATTGCCCCGAATGCCTTTTCGATCGTTTCTTGCACTGTGCGATATCCCGGTTGCGTCTGCCAACCGGAGAAGTCGGTGTTATTGTAGCGAACGGTGAATTTCAGATTGCGCATCGGCTACTTCACGATGCCACGTTTGACGAGTTCGAGCGCGCACTGCACGGCATTCGTGGCCGCGCCTTTGCGGAGATTATCGGCAACAACCCACATGTTGATCGCGTTCGGATTCGACGGATCGAGGCGAACGCGGCCGACGTACGTATGGTCGGTCCCCGCCGCGTGAATCGGTTGCGGGAACTCGCCGAGCATCTCGTCCATCAGCACGACACCAGGGGCGTTCGCGAGTGCCGCCTTCGCTTCGGCGACGCTTATGGGCCGGTCGAATTCGAGGTTGATCGACTCGCAGTGCGCGATCTTCACCGGCACGCGAACGCAAGTCGCCGAGACGCCGATCGTGTCGTCGCCGAGGATCTTTTTCGTCTCGTTGACGACCTTATTTTCTTCCTCGGTGTACCCGTTCGGGTCGAGAGTCCAGTCGAGTGTAATCACGTTGCCCGCGAGTTGCGCACGGTGTGCGGTCGGCGCAGGTACCGTCTTGCCACTGGCGTAGGCACCCAGTTGCGTTTCGAAGTCCGCGAGGCCTTTTGCGCCTTTGCCCGAAGACGATTGATACGTCGAGACGATGATCCGCTTCAACTTAGCGAGTGCCATCAATGGCTTTACGGCCACCGTAAGCGGGATCGTCACGCAGTTCGGGTTCGCGACGATTCCCTTCTTTGCATGATGCAATTCTTCGGGGTTGACTTCGGGCACCACGAGCGGGCAATCGGGGTCCATTCGCCATGCGGAGGAATTGTCTACAACGATCGCACCGGCCTTTACGGCAATCGGCGAAAACTCTTTGCTCACACTCGAAGGCGTCGAACTGAGAACGATCTGCATATCCCGGAAGGCATCCGCGTGAATCGCTTCTACCGTGTACGATTTCCCCGCGAACTCGACGGTCTTGCCCGCCGATTTTTCGCTCGCCAGGAACCGGATCGTCTTCACGGGAAACTTCTGTTCGACGAGTACGCGACGCATCAAGTCGCCGACAGCACCAGTCGCACCCACTACCGCCACGTTCACGCCCACGGGATAACTCCTGTATAGAAACAACATCCGCCTACGCACATTTTACGAATGCGAGCATGCTGACAAGTGCGACATCCATCCGGCTGCTTAAATCACGACCGCGCCGGTACACGACGAACCCGCTCCGGCCGTGCAACCGTAGCAATGTTGGGCGGTGAGAATTGCGCGTGTGGCGAACGTTGTGGCATTGAAATCGCGGATGTGGCCGATCCGCAAATCGAGCATCTGGTTGAAGTCGCAATCGAAGAGTTGGCCGTCCCAGCCGACGGAAACCAGCGAGCGACACATGACATTCCCCGCCGCAACAGGGTTGAACGCCGCAATCAGTTTCTGCATGTAGTTTTCATACTTCCCAGACTTTTGCAGGTCGTCCAGAAAACGGCTAATCGGCATGTTCGCGATCGTGAACAGTCGCGTGAAACAGATGCCGTGGCGCTCGGCCAGTTCTCGTTTGTAGGTCGCTTCGAGTGTCGCTTGCGGGGGCGGCAAACTCGCACCACCCGGGTTATACACCAGCGACAACGGCAACGCCGCATCGTGCCCGTAACCGAGATCGTTCAAGCGACGAATGGCGCGAATCGACTTGTCGAACACGCCATCGCCACGCTGTTTGTCGACGGTCGATTCGGTGTAACACGGCAACGATGCGACGACTTCCACATGGTTGGCAGCGAGGAATTCGGGCATGTCGGTAAAGCCAGGCGCGAGCAGAATCGTCAGGTTGCAACGGTCGATGACATGGCGGCCCAACTCGCGTGCCCGACTGACAAACCAGCGGAAATTTGGGTTCATCTCCGGTGCGCCACCGGTGACGTCGAGCGTGCCAATTTTCGCCGATTCCATCGCCGTCAGGCAATGCTGCATCGTTTTCAGAGTCATAATTTCGCGGCGATCCGGACCCGCGTCGACGTGGCAGTGGTGGCACGTTTGGTTGCACATTTTCCCAACATTGACTTGCAGCGTATCGATATGCGTCGCCAAAAGCGGGAAGAGATTCGCCTCGGCGAGCTTCTCCTCGAACGGCGTCTCGTCCGCACGCGGCAGAAGCTGTCGACGCTGTTCGGCGGCTGCGGCCAGCGGGTGGCCTTGGCGAAAAAGTGTGAGAGCGGCCATCGAAAATCATCCCCCGTTCGCGATGCGTTCTTTCCAGACTTGCCGCAACCCCGCCTCCAGCCGACGCACGTAACCCGGCCCATCCGCCACCGCCGACTTCGCCATTTGCGACCGCAAACCCGCACGGATTTCGGCCAGCCATTCGCGGTTCGAACTCCAAACTTTCGCGAGTTCGATCAGGTTCGAGGGACTATCGGCGATGAATTCCGAGAGGCCGATATGCGTTAGGATGCTCGCACCTTGTCGCGATACATAGCTCGCGCCCGCAATCGTCAGCGTCGGTACGCCCATCCAAAGTGCATCGCATGTCGTCACGCCGCCGTTGTACGGGAAAGGGTCGAGTGCGAGGTCGATCATCGAATAGGCTTCGAAGTAATCCTTGCGAGGCAGGCGGAATACGAGTTCGATGCGGTCGTGTGCGACTCCCTTCACCGCAAATTGCTCGATCAACCGCTTCGCCGCTGCCTGCGATTGCCCAGCTAATAAAACGAGCCGCGAAGTGGGCACTTCGAGCAGAATCTTCGCCCAAGTTGCCAGGCATTCGTCCGAAATCTTCGCAGCGTTGTTCAAGCAACCGAAAGTGAATGTCGTGCGATCTGCGGATGGCAATAGCGCGACGGCAGGCGCATCGGACGGCGGGTGATATGCCCACGCGAGGCCATCGAGTCGCAACAGGCGTTCGACGTAGAATGGCTCGGTTTGGCCTGACGGGTCGGAGATTTCATCGGTGATGCGGTAATCGACGGCAGGCAAACCGGTCGTGTTCGGGTAGCCGAACAGCGTCGCTTGAATCGGTGCGGGCCGATAAGCCATCGCGAGCAACCGGTTACCCGCGGTATGCCCGCTAAGGTCGATGAGTATGTCGATTTTGTCCGAACGAATCTGGTTCGCGAGTTGCTCGTCGTTCATTCCGGGAATGGCACGCCAACGGTCGGCTTTCTTTTGCAGGAACAGCGTCTTATCGTCGGGTCGTGCGACTTGCGCGTAGGCGGTTACGTGAAATTGCGTGCGGTCATGATTCGTTAAAAGCAATTCGATAAAACCGGCGACGGTGTGCGCGCGGAAGTCGCCGGAAAGATACCCGACATGCAGACGGCGGTTCGGGTTGGCGTCGATGATCGCGGGCGAAGCCGGCATTCCACCGGGCGCGAACAACTGGCCCCAGTGGAGGTGTTCGCGGGCCACTTCTTGCGGCGAAAGATGCGATGAGTAATTCATCGTCAACAGCAAATTACTCTGAATCGGTGCGGCACTCGGACGAATCTCCACGGACTTTCGTAATGCATCAATCGCTTCGTCTACGCGGCCTTGTTCAGTGAGGTTCGTGCCGAGGTTGCTCCACGCATCCGCGTAATTCGGATTGATGCGCACCGCTTCGCGGTAGTGTGCGGTGGCATCGTCTTTCTTGCCGAGGGCTTCGTACGCGAGTGCCAGTGTGTTATGGGCGTCGGCGTATTCGGGGTTCAACGCAATTGCCCGGTGCAACAACTCGACCGCTTCGGTCGGTCTCCCGCCGTTCGCGATTGCTAGCCCGAGATTGTTCAAACCGCGCGGGTCGTTCGGCCGCAATGCCACATACCGGCGAAACTGCTCGATGCCCTCGTTGATCTGCCCCGAACGTAACAGCACGTCGCCAAGGCGGTTGTAGGCGTCGGAGTGTTGCGGCTCGATACCGATTGTTTGTCGGAACGATTCCGCAGCCGCGCCGAGATCACCGATGGCGGTGTACGCCAATCCCATGTTGAAGTGCGAGCTGGCATGGTTGGCGTTCCCGCGCAGGCAGGATGTATATTCGGCAATCGCTTCGCGGTATTGGCCGACTCGCCGATAGAGGTTGCCGAAGTTGTAATGTGCGTCCGGGTAGCCGGGGCTGGCGGCGAGGCACATCGCGTAACACTGGGCGGCTTCGTCGAGTTTATCCTGCCTTACGAGCACCGCACCGAGATTGCAAAGCGTTGCCGAGTGGTTCGGCAACTTCAGCAAAATCGAACGATACATCCGCTCGGCTGCGGGGAGATCCCCCGCCTGATGGAACTCGACGGCAGCGGCGAACACCTGGGTAATGTCGGCCACAAGTCACCTCGCAAAACGGTACGGGTGGCGTAAAAAAACCCGGCACCGGGCCGGGTTACGGAAATTCGAACGACGACCTCCGAAAGCCATTACTCGCCGACGTAGGCCAGCAAACCGATGAATCTTGCACGTTTTACAGCGGCGGATACCGCACGCTGATACGTTGCACACAAGCCGCTACGCTTGCGACTGAACATCTTGCCTTGGCCGCTGACCATCTTCTTCAGCGAGGAGACATCCTTGAAGTCGACGAACGCCGGGCGTGGGCATCCTTCCTTCGTACAAAACCGACAGCGGGTTCGCCCCTTGTTGCTCGACGTCTTCCGAATCATCGCTCCCACCTGTCTTCGCATCGTGTGTAAATCGTTTGCCCCAAATTTTCGGGAAACGCTAATGTAGTTAAGCCGCTTGCTGTGACAAGGTAAAAAATAACAGCGACCCCGAGTTTCCTGGGTCGCTGTGTGCGTTTCACTCGATGATTTACTTCTTCATGTTTCGGTTTTTGCGGATCTCGGCTGCGCGATCGTAGCCATCGGCCAGTGCCCCACGGGCGTGCTCCCACGGAAGGGGCGGTGGCTCGGGTTGGTTCTCGTAATCGTGTTGTAAGCCGGTTTCGATTTCTGCGAAGCTCTTTCCGACGTTGTTCGACTCGGCTTTCGCACCGTGGCGATACACCGGCTGAAAAGTATCGTAGTCGCCGTTTTCTGCGTAATCGCGTGTCTCGAATTCATCGCGAAGGTAGCTGTCTTCGGATGTCGGGTCGATGTACTCACCGGCTTCTTTGCCCGCGTATCCGCCCGCCACGCCACCGATGATCGCACCGGCCACGGCACCGATTGGCCCGGCCAGAATACCCGCCGCAAACCCCGTTGCCGCCCCACCGAGTGCCGCACCTACGCCGGTTTCAATCGGGTGTGCACCGGGTTTCCCGGAAATCGGATCGAGGTTGCCCGGACCCGTCGGTGGCAGGTCGAGCGTCTTCTTTGGTTCGGTCATACTCGCCATAGCAAACCCCTCAAAAATGTGTGCCCGTCACTTCGGGAAGCAGGATCCCGCGTGAGAGCGGTATGATCAAATGCACTCTGCGTGCCAACGGGAACGGAAATAGCTGCGAGAGGTTTTCGGCACGAACTTTCCAGTTTTGAAGTCGCGTGTGCTCTCCGTAAGTTAAAAGACGATCCATTAACCGTTTCGAAGATTGACCTTGTTTGGAGAACGCTCATGGCCAGAAAAACCGTACTCGGCAAAGTTCGCGAAGCGATCGCCGATGCCGCTGTGGAAGTGATCGAAGCCGCCGACAAGCACGTCGTTCACCCCGTTGGAGAAAAACTCGGCTTGATCGATGCAACTGAAACCGAACCGGAAGCCACGCCTGAAGAAGTGGTTGCCACACCGAAACCAAAATCGGCGAAATCGCGATTGATGACCAAGGGGTTACCCGGCACAAGGCCTTCAACGAAGTCTTCGCATGAACCCGAAAACCGCACGGGCCGCTCCCGATAAGGATAATTATGAGCCGACGCACGCCGGAAAACGATCAATATCAGGGATCGTTTCACAAGGCATTTGAGCCGGAACTGACGCGCATGATTCAACGGCTGAAGTGGATCCCTCAAAAGCCGATTCTCGATATGCCGTGCGGCTCCGGCTTTTACACCGGCTTACTGGCAAGCCGTATTCGCGAAGGCCAACATCTGACTGCGATCGACAATTGCGAAGCCTATATTCAGCCACTTCGCGACCGGTTAAAGGCAATTCTTCAACCGGATCAGTTCCACGTGCAGTCGGCCGATGCCTATCACCTGCCTTACGATTCAGAATCGTTCGACTTGATCTGGTGTGCAGAAAGCTTCATCAGCCTCGATCCCAAGGGCGCGTTGGCAGAGATGTATCGATTGATCTCGAATGTGGGGCAAGTGGTCGTGTTCGAAGTCGATGAATTTCACCACGTGATGTTGCCTTGGCCAGTCGAACTCGAAGCCGCACTCCCCGCCGCCTTGTTGCAAGCGACAAAGGCAAAGTATGGCAGCGGAACAAAACATTCCCCCGCACGGCGGCTTCGCAAGCAATTGCGGGAAGCGGGCTTCCCGACCGTGCGTCGTCGCGTTCACGCCTTCGAACGAACCGCACCGTTCGAAACTCATACCAAAACCTACCTGAAGCATCACTTCGAA
This sequence comes from Limnoglobus sp., assembly GCA_025353985.1. GTDB lineage: Bacteria > Planctomycetota > Planctomycetia > Gemmatales > Gemmataceae > Limnoglobus. The sequence continues at coordinate 1,989 of JANXNT010000585.1, read as the reverse complement.
TATCTGCGCGAATTCGCGTATCCGTACCTCGACGCGTCGCTGCAAGATCGATTCGATCACTTCACCGATGATGCAAAAGCGGACTCGATTTTTGAGCGTCCCGATGCCGAATTGACCATCATGACGGCACTGTATACTGCGGGGAAAACGCCGTCCAAATCGGGTTCTGAATCGACGTAAGTCCGAATTGCGAAAATTTAAAAAACCGGTTTTTTGGCATTTTTTCGTCTCAAAATGCCAGTTTTTGATCGCAAATCCCTTATCTGTTGCGCGGTGATTTGCCGTATCTCGAACTCAATTCGCCGGTTACGACGATGACTCTCAATTGGCACTCGGCGAAAGTACCTACCAAAAATCGACCGTAGGCGACCAAAAATCGACCGCACGCGACCTTTCTATGTCATTTGCGCGCACTTCTGAGTCATTTTGAGACACTTTTGGGTACGTCCGTGCACAACACGAATTCTGACTTACGTCATTTCCACGCAAACTTATTGACTCCGCGAAATCGCATGAGTGGTCGCAAACAGGCAGTTACACACTCCCGCCGAGTAATCGAGTTACGTTCGCACGAATCTGCGCTGCCTCGGCATACTGGTGTTTCTCAGCGGTGGCGAGCGCCCAGCGGAGATGCTCGTGGGCTATCGGAATGTCTTTCTTGTAACCCCTCGATAGCAATGCCGTGCCGAAATTGTAACGACAGTTCATTTGCGAATGCAGATCGTTCAGGCTTTCCAAGATTGGCACGATTTCTCGATAGATACGGATCGCCTCATGAATCTCGCCACGCTGCTCGAGGATGAGTGCGATATTCCCCATAGTCACTGCCTTCTCCCGCACGTCGCCGAGGCGTTCGTAAACGGGAAGTTCTTCCTCTCGGCGGATGCGTAACGCCTCTTCAATCTGGCCGCGTTTCTGGAGGATGTCGGCGATCTTACCCATCGTCGCCGTCTTTGATCGCACGTCGCCGAGGTCGTGAAAGATGATCTTGATCGCTTCGAGGTTGCGTAACGCTTCTTCGGTCTCGTCGCGTTGAAGGAGGATGTCGACGATATTCCCCATCGTCACCGCCTTCAACCGCACGTCGCCGAGACGCTCATAGACAGGGATGCATTCGTCGCGATAGATGCGTAACGCCTCATCAATCTGGCCACGTTGCTGGAGAATGTTGGCGATACTGCCTCGGTAAACGGCTTCATCCGCAAGTAATCCCAACCCGAGAATCGGTTTGAGTGCCTCGTTTTGAAGCATTTGCAACGCAGCATCCAAATCCCCCTTCAGTTGAAGAATGTCAGCAATCTTGCGCGCAATCGCTGCTTTCGACCGCACGTCACCGTTGCGTTCAAAGATTACCAATGCCGAACGATAATGTTCGAGTGCCTTCTCCGATTTACCTTGCGATTGTTCGAATTGCCCCCTCACGGTATCGAGTTCGGCTTTCAACTGAGGCTGCGCATGTTCATCAATTTTATCGTTCGCCAAGTTGTATGATGTTTCCGCAACTTGCCTGTTTCCTTCTTGAAACTGCAAGTAGCCGCGGACGAATTCGAACGCTCCTGGATGGCCGTTCCGTTTGGATGACATTTCGTAGATCGCGATTTGGCCGCGAGCTTCGTCGAGTTTCCAGTCCCATGCGGCTTTCAATGAAGCAAAAAGATGTTCGTCGCCAAGTGCGGCGAGTAGTCTGGCATCGTATTCGGGCGTCCCCGATGGACTGGAATACGACAGGTTCGAGCCGTAAGAACTCACGATGCGAGAAATCACATTGTCACTCGGTTGAATCGTACACCAATAGCCGACGAAATCGCAGAAGTCGGGGGCTTGCGTATTGAATTCATAGTCGAGTCGCGGCGGAATGTATATCACCCAAAAACAGCGGTAATCGCGGGTCAGGGCATCGCGTTGGACGTTGAGTTGGCGGAAGAGCGGAACCTCGTCGTGTCGCTTCTTTTCGCTCAGAGGATCGATGCCGTGAAGGAAGAGGATCGT
>JANXNT010000574.1 GCA_025353985.1 Limnoglobus sp. | reverse complement strand
CCCCGTGGGTCTATTTGATCGACGCGGCTGCACAAACCGGAGACGCGGCCCGGTTCGTGGCGACAATCGCCGATGCCGAACGTGCCATTGGCCCACGTGCCGATTGGTCGATGGCACGGATCCGCCATCAGCAAAATGCAGCTGATGCCGATCTGCCCGAACGTCTGCTGAAAACCGAGACGGTAGAGTTGGCCAAACTTACTGTTCCCGAGCGCGAACGATTCCTTGCGGGTTTACGCGATCGGTATCTTCTGGTTAGTGATGCGTTATCGACCGAACGGGTATGCCGTCAACTTGCGGAACTTCGACCGAACGACACGGAGACCCGATTTCGGTTGTTCGAACTGGCCACCTACCGCGACGATATGTCGACCTGTCGGAGTATAATTGCAGACCTCGCACGAATCGAAGGCAGCGGTGGTGCATTGTCCGCTTATGCGGAAGCGGATCTGTTGCTGTTGAAAGCCCGAAAAGGCGATCGGACCGTCATCCCGGCCGCACGCCGGTTTATTGCCGTGGCGATTGCCGCGCGACCATTCTGGCTGCCAGCAAAAATCCTCGATGCAGAGCTTTACGAACTCGATGGTCAGACCGCCAAAGCCCTCGAACGGTACGAGGCACTCGCGGAATCGGGGCCAGTCCCGATCGAAACCACGCGTAAAATCGTTCAGCTACTGACAAAAGCGGGTCGGTACGTCGATGCGCGAACGCTGTTGAGCAAACTTCCCGAACAGACGATCGCGAAGGGCGGGCTGAAAGGCGCTACCGTTGCGTTGTCGTTGTTGACCTCTCAAGGCGAGGCAGCGGGTGCGGCCGAGAACCGTCGGCGTGGTTTGGACGAAGCCCGTAAAACCGTGGGGCCGAATTCGACCGATCCCAAAGAGTATCTCTGGCTCGGGGAAATGGCTTTGTTAGCCGGCGAAGCGGCCGAAGCCGAAACAGCGTTTCGCAAGGCACGCGACCTCAACGCGGCCGCGCCCGAGCCGTGGCTCGCGCTCGTTGCGTTGTATGCTAAAACCGATCCGAAAAAAGCGACCGCAGAACTGATGGCTGCAAAAGCGAAACTCCCCGAAGCACAACTTCACTCATTAATGGCTGCCGGTTATGAAGTCCTCGGCCGCCTGAAAGAGGCATCCGATGAATACGTCGCGACTGTCACGGCAAGGCCGAACGATCCGTACGTCATTCGAGCCGTGGCCGGATTCCAGCTACGCACGGGCGAGTGGGCGAAAGCCGAAACGTTACTTCGAAAGCTTCTGACAATCTCCAAAAGTGAAGACGCACTCACTTGGGGACGCCGTTCGCTCGCGATCACGCTCGCTCGCCTTGGCGGTTATACCCGCTTCCAGGAAGCCGAAACCTTACTCGCGGAAAATGCCAAACGCAATGAATCCACGTCGGCAGACCGCTCCGTTCGCGCCATGATTCTCGCATTTCAACCGGGATATCGACGGGAGGCGATTCAGCTTCTCGAAACCGAAACCACGAATAATGCGGCGATGCCAGCCGATTTGCGCTATCTGCTTGCGCAACTCTACGAACGCGATGGGCGTTGGCAGTTGGCGCAGGCGGAACTTTCGGCCATCCTCAAAACCCACGAGCGGAATCCCGTTTACCTCGCGCATTACACGCGGTCGTTGTTGTCGCACGGCGACGCCAATTCGGTGGAGCCATTAATCGATCGACTGGTCGCGATCACCGGCGAGACGGCGATTGCGATGGAACTGCGTGCGCGTTACGCAGTCAAAAACGGACGCGCCGAAGAAGCCACCAAACGCATCGTCGCGTTTGCGGCGACGCAAAATCCCGAAACACAACTCGGTTGCGCGCGGCTACTCGAAGAGTTGAACGCGAAAGAAGCGGAGCAACTGTGCCGCGATTATGCGAAAAAATCGCCCGATCCGCGTGCCATTCTGATATTGGCAGGCTATCTCGCGCGGCACGATCGTTTGAGTGAGGCTCTGACCATCTGCGATGGGGCATGGAAAACCTGCCCGCACGAAGCGGTGGCACAAACGTCCATCGCATCGATCCGCGCTGGCAAACCGACGCCAGATGACATTCAGCGCGTCGAACGTGGGCTATCCGCAGCGAAGGAATCGTTGTCGATCCTAATCCATCAAGCCGATTGGAAACAGTATCGCGAACAGTACGCCGAGGCGATCGCGATCTACCGTGCGATCTTGGTCCGCGAGCCAAAACAGGTGGTGGTACTGAATAATCTCGCGTTCCTGATTGCCGTCAAAGACGGCCAAACCGAGGAAGCGTTAAGGCTGATCGATGCCGCACTTGCGGTCACTGGCCCCCATGCTGAGTTTCTCGATACCCGTGCTGTCATCCTCACGCGGGCGGACCGGGCCGATGAAGCGATCGTCGACCTCCAGCGTTCCATTGCCGATGCCCCTTCGGCCGTCAAGCAGTTTCACCTAACGCAGGCCTATCTGAAGGCGAATCGGATGCAGGGTGCCGTCGAGGCCTATCGCAGGGCGGCCGAACAGGGTATCAAGCCCGACGATTTCCACCCACTCGAACGACCCGAACTCGACTCCGTTGCCAAAGCGGTGAAGTGGAAATGAGAGAAACGACTTCACATAACGAAAGCAGCCCCGGCGACATGTCGCCGGGGCTGCTTTAATGTATCGATCCGAGCTTACGCAGGGGTCGCTTCCGTGTTCGCACGGCGACGACGCAGGCCGTAGCCGAACATGCCCGCAACGCCGATGCCCAGCATCGTCATCGTCGCCGGCTCGGGTACGGCGGAAGCGGTGACAGTATCGAAGGTAAACGAAGGTGGGGCCGATCCGCCTTGCCATTGGTGAAACGCATTTCCGATAATCACGTCTGTGTAAACACGGAGCCCGTCGACGGTGCCGAGAGAGAATGTAATCGGGGTTGTGATGCTCGAGATAAAGAATTCATCCGGAGATCCACCGACCGGATGACTGTACACATTGGTCCAAACGCCATTCAGATTCACATCGATAAACATTGTCGTACTGCCACCGTGCGCATGTGCGAACGCACCCGCCATCATTGGATCGCCAGTGTAATTGGTCGAATCGCTACCGTTGATTGCCACAATCGCATTAGCAATCGTGGGCGCAAAGGTGATCGTCTCAATGTCGAAATTTGATCCTCCAGTCCAGTTGATAATCACCCCCGCATTCGCTTCGCCGATGCTGCCGAAGAGCAGCACTGCGGCCATCAGACTCAGTAATCGTTTCATAAGGCACCATCTCCTGCTGTGGACATCTGAGCGTCGCGTCCAGAACATCTGGTCGCGGTCGACGATTCCGAATAATCGGATCGTATCGGTTGATGCTAAGCTACTGCCTCAGTTTTCGCCCGCCAACATGATTTTGGCGTCAATCCGGAATTAATTTTTTTTGATTCATTTTGGTGTCGGAAATGCCGACACAGTGGTTGGCGCATCCGCTTTCCGCTTATTGATCGATGCGAAAGGGTGTTTGCAGTACCGTTAGACAATCCAGCGTGGTACAACACAAGGTGTCGATGTGGAGCAAGTTTCAAATCGTGGCGATTTCGGGTAGCAGTTCCCGGTTGTGGTAGGCACATTCCTTGTGCCGTTTAGGCAGTTTGCGGCTTACGACGATGCAATCGGGATGGGCCAATATCCGAACGGCACATGGAATGTGCCTACTACCTAAAGCACGTATTCACGCAGCCAAAGTGACA
>JANXNT010000572.1 GCA_025353985.1 Limnoglobus sp. | reverse complement strand
TCTATTGGGCGACGAACAAATTGACGTGGGATTGCACGCACATCGACGAAGATCGCAAGTCGTCTGGGCGTGGCGTACTGGCGGCGGCGGGCCTGGATGCGGAGGCCGCGAAGGAAAATCCGCAACAACAAAAGGAAGACGACGAGGCAATTGCGGCGGACAAAAAAGAAGACAAACTGGAAGCGAAGCAGCGAAAGAAAGACACCGCCGGCACGCTCGGTTGGATGGATCGCTGGAATCGCTACAAGGAAGCCCAGAAGAAGAAACCGCACACGCCGGGCACGTGGGTGGTGTACTTTTCGCTAGCCGCGCTGCCGTTGTTCGGGTTGGGGCAATCGCTGATTAGCCCCGACGATGTCGCCCGACGGCGAGCGACATTTATGCAAATGACGGTGTACGTCGGCAGTGGCCTCGGGTTGCTCGTGACGACGAGTTTACTCGGGTTGCGCAAGTATCTGCGCGAACGCGGCGCACGCATCCCGAACGCGATGACGTTCGGTTGGCTCGGCCTTGGCGCAGGGTTGATCGTGATGTTCCTGGTGGTCGGTGCGGTCTTGCCACGACCGCATTCGGAGACGCCACTCGTCAATTTTTCGCGTGCGAGCAAAGAGGAAATGACAGCGTCGAAGAACGCGATGTCCAAGGGCGGTTCGACGGGCAAAGGTGAAGGCACGGCGGGCGAGAAAGCCGAAGGCGACAAGAACGCGAAACAATCGGGCAAGGCAGACGAAAAGGGCGGTAACGACGGCAAAAAAGGCGAAGGCAGCGGCAAGGGCAAAGACGACGGTGGCAAAGGCAAAGACGGCGACAAACAAGGCGAAGCGAAAGGCGACTCGAAAGATAAGTACGGAAAACCGCAAAACGGTAAGCCCGAAAACAACAAGGAGAACGGCGAGAAGAAGGACGGCGGCGACAAGAACGACGACGGCAAAAAAGATCGCGACAACAAGGATGGCGATAAAAAGGACGACGAGAAATCTTCCTCTTCCGATAGCCCGCCACCACCTCCACCGAGCCAGATCTTCTCGCAGATTGCGGCGTTCATCAAGTGGGTCGTCTGGATCGTCATCGTTATCGCGATCATCGTCGGGCTGGTCTATTTTTTCCTGAAGTTTCTCGCGCCGTTCACGCAGTGGGCGAAGAACTTGCTCGACTGGCTGAAGTCGCTGTTCGCCAAGAAGAAACGCAAAGCGAAAGCGGAGCGTGAGGAAGAGATCGCCACCGAAAAAGCGATCGAGCGCCCGCCGCCGTTCTCGGAGTTTCCGAACCCGTTTACCGACGGTTCCGCCAATAAGAAATCGCTGATCTCGCTCGTCGAATATAGCTTTGCCGCACTCGATGCGTGGGCGTGGGATCGCGAAACGGGCCGCACGCCCGATGAGACGCCGAACGAGTTTGCAGCCCGGATCGGCGAGGAATATCCGGACCTCGACGAAGTCGGCCGCAAACTCGCGAACCTATACGTTCGCGTGTTGTATTCCGGCGAAGCGCTGCCCGCCGAATCGCTCGCGGCGCTGATCGAATTTTGGCGAACGATCGAAATGCGGATCGAGGCGGCGGTGGCTGCCGAATGATTTGCACGACCGCGCGAACCGGAGGCCGAACTATACCCGGTTCGTGCGGTTCTGCCTTTCGCACCTAGTCCGATGGCGCGAAATGGGTAATTTTGACTGTACCTTCGGTTATTCCTCAAGTTGTCGATCACACTATGGCACGCACACCCGCGGTTGTCCCCACCCCCAAGGCCGCCGTAACCACCACGGCGATCGCGCCGTGGTTCGGCGACCAGGATTTGTTCCTGTTCAACGAAGGAAATTACTCGCGGGCTTACGAAAAGCTCGGGGCACACCCTACGACGCAGAACGGCGTCGCCGGCACGCACTTCGCCGTTTGGGCACCATCGGGTAAGTACATCGCCGTCGTCGGCGACTTCAATGGCTGGGACAAGTCGAAGCATCCGCTGGCTGCGGTCGGCTCGTCGGGCATCTGGGCGGGGTTCATTCCGGGTGCCAAACACGGCGAATGCTACAAGTATCACGTCGAATCGCACGTGGCCGGTTACACGATCGACAAAGCCGACCCGTACGGTTACCTGACGGAAGTGCCACCGAAATCGGCATCGGTCGTTTGGGACATGAGCTACGAGTGGAAGGACCAAGAGTACCTCGCCACGCGGAAAGCGAAGCAAGCCCACGATGCGCCGGTCTCGATTTACGAAGTCCACCTCGGCTCGTGGATGCGCTCAGATACACCGCCGTATCACTCGCTCGGCTACCGCGAAATCGCGCCCAAGCTCGCCGACCACGTCAACCGCCTCGGGTTCACGCACGTCGAGTTCTTGCCGCTCACGGAACACCCGTTCTTCGGTTCGTGGGGGTACCAAACCACCGGCTACTTCGCTGCCACCTGCCGCTACGGTACGCCGCAAGACCTGATGTATCTGATCGACTATTTGCACCAACACGATATCGGCGTAATTATCGACTGGGTGCCGAGCCACTTCGCCACCGATGGCCACGGCCTGTGCTACTTCGATGGCACGCACCTCTACGAACACGGCGACCCGAAGCAGGGCTACCACCCCGATTGGGGCAGTTACGTCTTCAACTACGGTCGCCACGAAGTCCGCAGCTTCTTGCTGTCGTCGGCGATGTTCTGGCTCGACAAATACCACATCGACGGCATCCGCGTCGATGCAGTCGCGTCGATGCTTTACCTCGATTATTCGCGCAAGAACGGCGAGTGGATTCCGAACGCGCACGGCGGTAAAGAGAACATCGAAGCGATCGACTTCCTACGCACGTTCAACAAGGAAATCTACACGCAATATCCGGACGTGCAGACGTACGCGGAGGAATCGACCTCGTGGGCGATGGTGTCGCGGCCGACGTACATCGGCGGCCTCGGCTTCGGTTACAAGTGGGACATGGGCTGGATGCACGACACGCTCAGCTACTGTTCCAAAGATCCGATCCATCGCAAATTTCACCAGAACGACCTGACGTTCCGCATGCTCTACGCCTACCACGAGAGTTTCATTCTGCCGTTGTCGCACGATGAAGTCGTCCACGGGAAAGGCCCGCTGTTCGACAAAATGGCGGGCGACGAGTGGCAGAAATTCGCGGGGTTGCGGCTGCTGTACGCGTACATGTGGGGGATGACGGGCAAGAAGCTGTTGTTCATGGGTTGCGAGATCGCGCAGCGCCAAGAATGGAAGCACGATTCGAGCCTCGACTGGCACTTGCTCGAACACGAATCGCACCGCGGGATCATGAAACTCGTCAGCGACCTGAACCGGATTTACCGCGACGAACCGGTGATGCACGAACTCGACAATCAACCCGGCGGGTTCGAGTGGATCGACTGCACTGATGTCGGCGCGAGCGTTTTGAGCTTCGTGCGCAAGGGCAAAACGACAAAGGAACGCGTCGTCGGCATCCTGAACTTCACGCCGATCGTGCGCGATCATTACCGCATCGGCGTGCCGTGCCCCGGCTATTGGAAAGAGATTTTGAACACCGATGCGGGCATCTACGGCGGGTCGAACACCGGCAACAGCGGTGGCGTTCACGCCGAAATGCTGCCGATGCATGGCCAGCCCTACTCGGTGTTCCTGCGACTCCCGCCGATGGCCGCCGTGTTCATCAAGGGCCAGTTTTAACGAACGGGGTTCGCATGGACGACGATCACGAACAACGATTTAAGACGCTCATCCGGGAGTTTCTCCCGGATTTTATCGACTGTTTCTTCCAGCGATGGTACGACCGGTTCGATTTCACGCACGTCGAATGGCTCGAGCAAGAAGCGTTCCTCGACCCGCCGGGTGGCGAGCAGAAGATCATGGATCTCGTCGCGCAAGTACGCACGACCGTACCGTTGGAACCGGGTACGAACGAGTGCTTGCTGCTGATACACATCGAAGTCGACGCGTCGAACTCTGCCGCAAATCTCCGTCGTCGAATGCTTCAGTATTATTCGTTCCTGCGTCGTTCGCACTCGCTTCCGGTGTTGCCCGTCGCGCTGTTTTTACACGTCGGCCTCAACGGGATCAGTCGAGACACGTACGTGGAGATGCTCTGGGATGAACCGATTATTCGCTTCGATTATTACTCGATCGGATTGCCGGCACTCGATGGCCTGACGTACGCGAACGGCCCGAACTTGCTTGGCCTCGCATTGTCTTCCCTGATGCAACTGCCGAAAGCCGACCGCGCACGATTCCTGTCAGAAGGGCTAGACCGCATTGTCGCCGAGGGCGACAATGACTGGAGAAAGTATCTGCTGGCCGAGTGTTTCGACAACTACATCAAATTGGACCCATCCGAACAGGTGGAGTACCAAAAACTCAAAACGGAGAAACAACCGATGGCCAAGGCATTCGTGAGTGGATTTGAAAGGAAGGCAAAAGCAATCTCCGATTTCACCGTGCGGCGCGAGGTCGCGCGGAGGTATATCAACAAAAGGTTTGGTGGACTGACTGCCGAACAAGATGCGATTATCGAGCAGTTGAGTGTTGCGCAGCTCGAAGAGTTGTTAGATACGATTCACGAAGTGAACCAACTTTCGGAACTCGCTTGCTTCGCCGGGTAGTTCGTTACCCACGTAGGCAATGACTAACATGAACACGACGACGAAAGACCCAACATCGCCAGAGCATTCCGATGAACCGTCTCGCTGTGGAATCGAGCCTTTACCTGCGACAACACGCGAATAACCCCGTCGACTGGTTCGCGTGGGGGCCGGAAGCTCTCGCGTTGGCGAAGCAGCAAAACAAGCCGATTTTCCTCAGTATCGGCTACTCGGCGTGCCATTGGTGCCACGTTATGGAGCACGAGAGTTTCGAGAATGCCGAGACGGCCGAGGCGATGAACGCGAACTTCATCAACGTCAAAGTCGATCGCGAAGAGCGCCCGGATCTCGATCAGATTTACATGACGGCCCACCAACTGCTGACGCGGGAAGGCGGCGGCTGGCCGCTTTCGGTGTTTCTCACGCCCGATCTCACGCCGTTCTACGCAGGGACGTACTTTCCGCCGAAGGACATGTACGGCCGCCCGAGTTTCAAGCGATTGCTGTTCGCGATTCACGATGCCTGGACGAACAAACGCGATGGGCTGTACGAAATCGGGCGGCAAGTCTCGGCGGCACTGAAGGCGACGAGCGATCTCGAACCGGCGAAGGGCGAGTTGTCCGAGACGATCCTGAAGAATGCCGCGAACGTGTTGCGGCGCAGCTTCGACCCAACGCACGGCGGCTTCGGCAGCGCGCCGAAGTTCCCGCATCCGCTCGAATTGAAGGTGCTTTTGCGAGCGGTCAAGCGGTTCAACGATAGTTCCGCGTTGCACTCGGCACGCCTCACGCTCGACAAAATGGCACGCGGCGGCATGTACGATCAAGTCGGTGGGGGCTTTCATCGCTACAGCGTCGATGCCGTCTGGCTCGTGCCGCACTTCGAGAAAATGCTCTACGATAACGCACTACTGCCACTCGCGTACACCGAGGCATTCCAACTCACACGCGACCCGTTCTACAAGCACATCGCACGCGAAACGGTCGACTATGTGTTGCGCGAAATGACGCACGCAGACGGCGGCTTCTACAGTACGCTCGATGCGGATAGCGAGGGGGTCGAAGGGAAATTCTACATCTGGAGCGAAGCCGAAGTCGAAGCGATTCTCGGGCCGGAACTCTGCGATTTTGCGAGCCGTGTCTACGGCATTTCCGCGAACGGCAACTTCGAGCATAGCAATATTCTGTGTCGCTCGAAGTCCGACGAGCAAGATGCAAAATTGGCGGGGCTGAGCCTCGACGAGTTCCGCACGAAGCTCGCTTCCGTGAAGTGCAAACTTTACGGCGTGCGTTCGAAGCGGATCTGGCCGGGCCGCGACGAGAAGTTCCTGACGGCGTGGAACGGCCTCATGATTGCGGCACTCGCCAAGGCGAGTACCGCGTTCGACGAGCCGAAATATGCGGTAGCCGCCACCCGTGCGGCGGAGTTCGTCCTCGCGAATCTGCGTTCCAGCGAGGGACGTTTGTTCCGCACATCTGGCGTGAATGCCCCCGCGAAACTGCCGGGGTATCTCGAAGATTATGCGTACCTCATCGATGCGTTCGTCTCGCTTTACGAAGCGACATTCGACGCGAAGTGGGTTCGCACTGCCAGCGAGTTGACCGACGTCATGATTCGGCATTTCGCCGACCCCGTGGGTGGCTTCTTCTTCACCGCCGACGATCACGAACAACTGATCGCCCGCACGAAAGATTTGCACGACGGAGCCACGCCATCGGGTAACGCGATGGCCGCGACGGCGCTGATTCGCCTCGCGAAATTAACCGGGCGTAGCGACTTATTCGCGATCGCCGAAGGCACGCTGAAGGCGTACCTCGGGTTGATGACGGAGAACCCCGCGGCTGCCGGGCAGTTGCTCGTGGCGCTCGATTCGTATCTGGGGCCAGTCGAAGAAATCGCGGTGGTGGGTAACGAAAGTGATCCCGAAACGGCTCGCGTTCTGCACGCGGTTCGCCAGAAATTTGCACCGAACCGGATCGTGGCGTTTCACGATCCAGCAAAAGCCGACTCCGAACTGGCGATCCTCGCGAACCGCCCGATGGTCGATAATCGCGCGACGGTTTACGTGTGTCGAAACTCCGTGTGTGCCGCGCCACTCGTCGGCAGTGACGCGGTTTTGGAAGTGATTTAATAGTGAGATGGTTTTGGTTTCGGTCCTGAAAGGATCGCTTACGTAGCCCTCTCGCTCCGCGAGAGGATAGCAAAAACCCATCACAACTGTATTGATTTGCAGTCAACGCAATTCGCTCACCTCTCGCGGAGCGAGAGGGCTACATGGTACACTCGTCGGCAGTGACGCGGTCTCGGAAGTGATTTAATAGTGAGATGGTTCTGGTCTTCGGTCCTGAAAGGATCGCTTACGTAGCCCTCTCGCTCCGCGAGAGGATAGCAAAAACCCATCACAAC
>JANXNT010000533.1 GCA_025353985.1 Limnoglobus sp. | reverse complement strand
AGCGGCGAGCAAATGCCAACGCTGGCAAGCCGAGAAGACTCAACAACAGACCCGCTGGTGCAGGAACGATGTTCGCAGGAGGCGTCACATCGGTACGCGAGTTGTAGCCCACGTCGCCTGCTGCTCCAGTAAATGTGAATGTCGTTCGCGTAGTAATGGAAAACGTACCCGCCGACGACAACGTGCTGAGCGAGTTGCCCGTACCTTGAGATCCTGCTGGGATTGGGTTCAGCACGATTTGCCCATTAGAAAGACCAGTTGTGGAAAACAGATTGTTATCGGAGTTAATCCACGATTGGTATTTTACATTAGCTGGTACGGGCGAGTTTGTAGGGTTACCTGGAGCAGTGGTAGAAAAACTATCCGCCACATTGCGAAGACCGCCAACGGGGAAACTGTAACCGGTGCGACTGAATTCAAAGGTGATCGATCCCAGAGCACTCGAAGAGACGTTGACGCCGAGGGATGCGCTTGAGGCAGTCGGGCCAGAAGTGCCGATGCCACCTTGAAATCCATTGATCGTGAAGCTTCCGAAAGTAAATGAACTACTGATGGTAACAGGAGCGGTATATCTTGCGGCCAGAATGCCAGTCGTCGAACCATCAACATCGATGAACGGAAGGGGAATGAAATCCCCTTCATTGATCGTTGCGAGTACGACATTGGTCGAGCTGATGACTCGAATCGCGAACGCGGCATCTGCGTTTCCGCTGGTGGCGACCACGGCAGCGATGGCGAAAGCGGCCAGAATGAGTTTTTTCATTGCGAACATGGAAAGAGAACCCCTTGAATAATGTTCGTCGCACAGGAAATCTGCGGACGAATGCTTGCGATAATCGAAACACGTGAAAGATCGCGAACTCGGTGCATTACCCGAATAATGGGCACGCAGCGGATTCGTTATCGACGTGTCGATGGTCGCGGGGGTTCAAACATGCCAGAGGGATCGCCGGAACGTACGAAAGGTGGCGATTTCGGAGCGAGGATGACCGACTGCGAAAACAGCTCGATCGCAATCGAGTCGAGAATCGCGAACGGACCAGACTGTTGTGAACCACGACTGCTGCTGGTATCGCCAGCCGACGAATCGCCAGTTGCCGGAGAATCAATTGCAGGCATCGGCAGAACCGGAACGCGGGAATCGACCGACATTCCGGAAACATCCGAGTGGATCGTGCTTTCATCAAGCTGAGCGATTTTCTGTGGGGCCGCGATGGAACTCGATGCCGCCGATGCTTCCGGCAGAGCACCGACAAACCCATAACCGCCCAAGGCGATTAGAGTAATCAGTGTCTGAAGGAAAGACCGCGTCACGATGATCTCTTTGCAAAGCACAAAAAAGTAGTCGTGTGGATATCATGTCAAACAAGTTACGATCTGTCCAGCCGGAAAATCCGATAAAAGCAGAATTTTACGAAATAAGTTTCAAATCGCTTTGGTCGAACTGTCACGGTGGAAGTCTGGGCAAGACTCGCAGTGTGCGGGCCTATCGTCGGCCACCGGCGGTACCCGCTCTCGCGCCGCCACTGTTTCCCGTGTTTTGTCTGCCACCACCGAAACTGGCTGCACCGCTGTTACCACCCGCATTCCCGCCCGCACCGCCTGCTCCGCCACCGCCATTCCGGTTGTTCAGGAAATAGCCCCTGTGGTTCATATAGCCGAATGTCTGGCCCGTGACGGGTAACGTACTGCCATCGGTACCGGTGGCATTCGACGCGATCAGTGAGTTGGTCGTTTGCAGTTGTCCCTGTAACGACTGAATCGATTGATTGGCTTGAATTTGAGGCCGAACGAGGCCGTAATAGTTTTGAAACGTCGGATTTCCACTTCGCAGGAGATTCAGATACGGGCTGTATGCTGGACGTGCCGCAGGCCCGAACGGAGCTTGAGCCTGTGCGAACGATCCCACGAAAGCCATGAGGGCTAACGCAATAACCACTCGAAGTAATTTGCGAATCGTCATCGATCTGCTCCTGATTCCGTAACGTTTGGTGGCCCACGAGTCGGGCCACCTGTTGTGATGACATTCTACGGCAGCGATGTTAATTCCCGAAGCCTTGATTATTATTGTTGCCGTTATTGTTGTTGAAGTTGCTGAACGATCTTGCCGTCCCGACTCCGAGCAGTGTAAAGCCAAGCAGACGCTCGATTGGCGACACCACGCGGCTGAAGGTCGTGTCGAAGCGAGTGGCACGATACGAGTTCACGAAGATACGGTCTCCTGGCATGAGTTGATAGTTCGTGCGAGTATCGCCACATTCCGTGATGGCTTTCCAGTCGATTGGCATCATCTGACAAGGGCAGCCATTTGGCGAGGGTCGCGAAATCCAGATTCGCTTGGCATCGGAAATCGTTTGTAATCCGGACGCTTGGCTAACACCATCGAGAACGGTCTCGTTGCCGGTAATTGGCAAGCGTAAGACCTGTTGGCCAGCCCCGGCTCCGTCGAAGATGAGATAATACACTTTCGAGTTGTAGCCACTGATTTCGAGGGAAATCTCGGGAGCATCGAAATACGCGGACAAGTGCGATTCGATTCGCATTTTCGCTTCGGGGACGGTCAAACCTACCACTCGGACACTACCATACGACCCCAAGCTCACGCTGCCCTCGGGTCGTACGAGGTGTGGTCCGCGAACTTGCTGGGCTCCGCGAGTCTGCGAGAGTGATAATTCTAATACTGGGGCTTTTAAGGTGCTTTTGAGATAATCCTCAATCGTCTTCTTCGCTTGTGCGACGCTTTTTCCGACGACACTCACGCTACCGTACGGAACGCCGAGATTCACGACGCCTTCGAGTTCCACGAGGTATACCCCCGCTATCGGGGCATCGGGTGGCGTGTCTTTGACGCGAATCGCCAGACTATCCAATGTCTTAATCAGGTACGGCGACTTCGGCACTGCCGTAAGCAGATCGACCAAAAGTACATCGGGCGGCTCGATGGTATATTCGGGCTGGGTAATTTTGTTAAGTTCTCGCGGTGCCTCGATCGGTATTGGCACGTTTCGATTTCGACCATTCGAATGGCAACCCCCGCCTGCACAGACCAGGGCGATCGCGACGAATATCATCGAGCGAATCTCACATAATGTGCATTTAGCGAACATGTCCTAAACTCCCCAAGTGACCATCCGAGCGAAAGATTCCCATCCTACGCTGTTTATCGGCAGACTAGATGCAATCGCTTGAATCGAACTAAGCCGCAGGATCGTAAGAGATCCGCCAACCCGTACAACTGATGCTATCGGATTAGCGCGAACCAAATGCGTGAATCCTGCGATCGCACGAAGA
>JANXNT010000518.1 GCA_025353985.1 Limnoglobus sp. | reverse complement strand
CAGAAGCGCTCCATGCTGCCGAACGGGGCACGGTGCAACATCACGGGGCGGTGGGCGGTATTGTCCGCACCGATGTATTCCAGCTCGAACCGTTCGGGCAGGTTGTAATCGAGTTGCACGGTGCCGAGTTGCCATTCGCGGCCGATGCAATCCTTGACGATGAAGTCGATCTTCGGCCCGTAGAACGCCGCCTCGCCGACGCCGATGTTGTACTTCAGCCCCGTACTTTGCACGATCTCCGTGAGCGTCTTTTCGGCCTTCTCCCAGAGTTCTGGCGGGCCGACGTACTTGCTGCTTTCCGGGTCGCGGACACTCACGCGCACGCGATAGTCGGTCAGGTTCAGCGTCTTCAAAATGAACAGCACGAGTTCGATTTCGCTGCGGAGTTCGCCTTCGACTTGCTCCGGTGTGACGAACAAATGCGCATCGTCTTGCGTGAAGCCGCGGACGCGCGTCATGCCGCCGAGTTCGCCACTTTGCTCGAACCGATAGACGGTGCCGAACTCCGCGAGTTTCACCGGGAGGTCACGATAGCTCTTCGGTGTCGCCTTGAAAATTTGAATGTGGTGCGGGCAGTTCATCGGCTTCAGCAGGTAGCCTTCCTGCCCGCTCATCCAGTTCTTCAGCACCGCCTTCTTCGTCTCGACATCCTTCGCGTCCTTGTATTCTAGCCAAAGCGCGCGGGCATCGAGCTTGATTTCGCCCCATGTGTAGCGCGGGTATTCATCGTCGCCGCTCGGGAAGGTGCCCTCGCTGACGCTCTCGATCACGCTCAGGAACGCCGCCTCGCGCTCTGGGGTGAGGTGGCCTTTCTCGAGTAAAGTGAACCACGTGTCGACGGTTTGCACGGTCGGGTTGAAGTACATCGGCGGGAATTGCGCATCGGCGTAATACGGGAAGTGCCCGCTAGTCCGGTACATGTTCAGGTTGCCGATGTGCGGCGTGTACACCGGCTGGTAGCCGCGCTTCATTAGTTCGTCTTTGATGAATCCTTCGAGCAAACTGCGTACCGTCGCACCTTTCGGCATCCACAGAATCATCCCCTGCCCGGCGGTTTGGCTGATCGTGAATAGCTTGAGTTGCTTGCCGAGTACGCGGTGGTCGCGCTTCTTCGCTTCCTCGACTTGCACGAGGTATGCGTCCATAGTTTTTTTGTCGAAGAACGCGGTGCCGTAGAGCCGCTGAAGCTGTTGGCGCTTGCTGTCGTTCTTCCAGTACGCCCCCGCGATGCTGAGAATTTTGAACGCGCCGACCTTGCCCGCGTGCGGAATGTGCGGCCCGCGACAGAGATCGATGAACTCGCCCTGCCGATAGAAACTGACGGTCTCGTTCGCGCTCAACTTCTCGTCGATATGCTCGACTTTCAGCTTCTGGTCCAAGTCGCCGATGAGCGTTTTGCCCTCGGCAGTCGGCTTCTCGAACCGCTCGAACGGCTCGGCAAGTTTCACGATCTTCGCCATCTCGGCTTCGATGCGGACGAAGTCTTCCTCGCGAATCGGGGTTTGCGTGTGGATGTCGTAATAGAAACCGTTGTC
>JANXNT010000502.1 GCA_025353985.1 Limnoglobus sp. | reverse complement strand
GGCGGGTTTGGGCGGTCCGAACGGCGACGGGCCGCCACCGGGGGTGCCCGGTCGGGGTGGTTGCTGCGGGCCGTTCGGGCGGGCACCGGTATGGCTGCCGATCTGCGAACGCGGGCCACCCGGGTTCGGCCGATTGTTGTTACCTTGCGGCGATCCGCCACCGCCACCTTGTGGGTAGTTCGGTCGGGGCGTACCGGAGAGCGTGTTGATCGGGCGATTGCCACTGCCACCGAGGTTCGCGGGCGGTCGCACGGGTGCGGGCGGCACGAACGGCGCGGGTGGAGGCACGGGCACGGCAGCCACGACTGGCTTTGGCGTTTCGACGGCCACGACTGGCGGCACGGCCACGACTTCGGGTACCTTCACAGGTGCGATTTCCGCAACCACAACGGCGGGTACTTCTGCGACGACAACAACTGCTGCGGCGACTTCTGGCTCGATGGCAACGACTGCGGCTGGCTTTTCGGCAGGTTTCTTCGGCTGAGCGCGTCCACCGAGGTTCTGAATCTTCGAACCGGCGAGGTTCGGCGACTTCGCGACGTAAGGTGTTGCAGGCGCAGCCGGTTCGGCAACAGCGACCGGTGCCTTCGCGGCCGGAATCGCGGCGGCGACCGGTTCAGGAACGACGACAGCAACGGGGGCTTTCGCCTCCGCGATGGGAGCGATGACTTCCGCGACCGGCTCGGCGACAACCGGCTTCGGCGGCGCTTTCGACTTCGGAATCGAGAGGATTTTCACTTCCGCTTTGGCGGGAACTGTCGATGGCTTGGGGGGTGCAGCGGGGGCCGAAGTGTGGCTGCCCTTCTTACCCTTCGATGCGATCCGCTCTTTGAGCGAATCGACCTGATCGGCGTCGAGCGTGCTGAGTTGGTTCTTGACCGACGAAAAGCCGAGATCTTTGCAGTGGTCCACCAGTACGGTGACTGCCAGATCGAGATCTTTGGCTAAGGTGAAAAGGCGGACTTTTGCCGCCTTGGATTCTTTCGTCTGCGTATTCGACAAGCGCTGCTCCTTTGGGATTGTTCGCCACAATCCCTGGTCCACGGTCGGGGAGTAATGCACTCCCGGCCGAATCGATCATGTAGTATTCTAACGTCGTCGCAAGTCTCGAACAGGGGGCATCGGGTTGTCATACCG
>JANXNT010000498.1 GCA_025353985.1 Limnoglobus sp. | reverse complement strand
CGTCATTTCCACGCAAACTTTTTGCCTCCGCGATTTCGTGTGGGTGAAGCCAATTCCATTTCCCCGTGACAACGCGAATCTGGTCGGGTAAACTGGTGGCCAGCGACAAAATCCTGTAGGTGAGAGTTGCGAAATGATGCGTCGACCCGTTCACATCGTGCTCGTTTGCGGGTTTGTCGTCGTGCTTGGCATCTGGACGTATCTGCTGATTACGCCGCAACCGGTGCCGGAAAAGCTCTTCGATGGCGTGTCGTGGTTCGACAAAGAAATGCTGATTTTCCTGCTGGCGAAGGCCACACACCTCTGCGTTTATGCCGGGTTTTCGTTCGGCGTCGCGCTGCTGTTTCGCACGAATTGGTGTCGCTGGTTCGTCTGGGTCGGCCTCATCGTCCATGGCGCGACCACCGAGGCCGCACAATATTTGCTACGCGAAACCCACCACCGCCACGGTTGCATTCGCGACGTACTGATCGACGCCACCGGCATCGCAATCGGCGGGTATGCCGGCCGCCAGATCGCGCAGCGAATTCAGGTAGTGGCCCATCAGTGTGTTGACGATTCCCGAATCCGTTCTTCCCGCGTCCAACGATGATCCGTAAACCCGGCTTTCTAAGGGGATTTGAACCATAGCCGAACTTTTCGCTTTAGGTTCTTTTGGGCATCCCTCGACACCAAAGCTCGGACAGGAAGTCATCGGTGGCGTGGTGCGTTTCGACCAACAACCAGTTTTTGAAGGCTGCCTCGACACGCCCAACATCTGCGGCGGCTTGCGCGCGTGTC
The DNA here is from genome assembly GCA_025353985.1 of Limnoglobus sp. GTDB lineage: Bacteria > Planctomycetota > Planctomycetia > Gemmatales > Gemmataceae > Limnoglobus. The sequence goes on along the minus strand of JANXNT010000498.1, from coordinate 4,812 downwards.
ACATCCGCTTTGAGATTGTAATCTGCCTGAATTCTGGCTTCTTCAAGGGCGACGAACGTCACCGCGATGTTGAACAGTGCCGTCGGGATTGTCTGCCCGTTCTTCTTTATTTTGTACTCCCCCACTCCAAAAGCCGTGGCATCGGCGTATTCCTGACACACTTTTTTCATTATGGTGTGATCGAAAGTTCTCGCCACGCGGTGGCGAATTGTCGCGATCTGGACCAATCGGTCCGTCGCCTCGTCGATTAGAAGATGAAAGAGTGCATAGTAAGCGGTGGAAACCGCCCGACGCAACTCGGCCTCCACTTGCAATCCCGGGTTGCGATCGACCATCTGTCTGGCAAGAATAAGCAGTTCGTCGTGATGTGGCATGGATTAGGCTCGCGCCTTGTGTTCGTCGCCAGTCCTGACGCGCACATATGGCCACCGATCAATACCAGCAACCGTAAGCGATGTTCTTATCTTCGTGGTCCAATCGGAAGCGTACCTCCCCAACTGCGGGATGGGGGCGGTCGAGTTGTCGGCGAAGACATTTACCCAGACCGCTGCCGCATCGTCAGAGTCGCTTCCTAGCTCGTAGTCCCAATTGATTACCCACGTTGGGAACTCCTTACCGACTTCCGCCAGCGCCTTCTCGACCTTTCGGGCTTCGTCAGGAATGGATAAGTATGGAGCAAGAATATCCCGCATCACCGTGAAGGCTTCTGCAGCGTTGCGGAACTGCACGTCGGTCGCCGGAGCATCTGCTGGAACCTGATCCGCCACCTCTTGAAACCGATTCACTGCCGATTTGAGTTCGAACTGTCGATCCGGCCCAAGCTCTGGGAACTGATCGGCGTTGAACGCCTCGACGGATTTCGGTGTCAGCCAGATCGCAGACCGGATTAACATCCTCTCCAACGCGACTGCATCCTGGCGACCGTCGACGTCAACCTGTGGGTGAGCAAATAGGTTTCTTGCAACCCGGAAGTTAGCCAAAAATTCCTTTTTCGAAGCCTCCCTTTCCGGACTTTGCTGGAAAAGTACCCTGCCATGATCGACCGCTGTCGCTAGTGGTTTGTCTTCGTCGAACTGAAGGAGGAGACGGATTTCATTGAGTGGGGATTGGTCTGGGTACGACCAGTCACCGCCGCCATCCATCTCGACACGTACGCAAAAGCCATCTCGAAAGTGAACTCGACCGGGGTATCGGCGACGCGTGCGAGTAACGAATGTCACGTTCTCGTACCCATTGACGGCCCGATAACGCCCCATGTCCTCAAACTTCTCAGTGAATTCTATCGCCGTCATAGGTCTGCCCTCCTACGTCCATCGCTCTACAGATTAAAATGTACCAAATTTTTCGCGGCTTGCCGAAAGTGCGTTGCCTTTTCGAACACATGCGAAAATATCCTTTTGCACCGACGAGCCTTCAGTTCAGCTCCACGGCTTCTTCCCAGTGTTCGTAGAGTTGCGCGAGGTTGGCTTTCGCGCGTTCTAGCTCGGACATTGTTTGTTTCAGTTTCGCGGGGTCGCGGTAAATATCCACGCCTTGCAACGTTGTATCGCGTTCGGCGATCTGCACTTCGCACTCGGCGATGCTCCGTTCGATTTCGTGGACTTTGCGATACGGGAACTTGCGACGGCGCTTGCGTTTGTCGATCGGCGCGTTCGCTTTCACTTCGCGTGGCGGTTCCTTTTTGTCCTTCGCGGCGGCGTTCGCACGGTTCGCGCGCAGGAGTTCGTAGGTGTCGAAGTTGCCGAAAACCATCTCCGGGCGCGGGCCTTCGAAGACGATGAGCAAGTCGGCGACGCGGTTCAAAAAATAACGGTCGTGGCTGACGCAAATCAGCGTGCCTTCGAACGACTTCAGTGCCGCTTCGAGCGAGTCGCACGCCCAAATATCGAGGTGGTTCGTCGGCTCATCTAATATCAGCACGTTCGCGCCTTCGACCGTCAAGCGGGCCAGTGCGGCGCGGCTACGTTCGCCACCGGAAAGGGACTTGACTTGCTGTTCGACGATCTCGCCTTGCAAGCCAAAGCTGCCGAGCAGGTCGCGCATTTTTTGTTCGGTGAGCGTCGCGTCGGGTTCGGGCCAAACGGCGCGGAGCAGCGTTTGCTCTTCGTTCAGCATCTTCAAATGTTGGTCGAGATAGCCAATTTGCACGAGGTGCCCGCGATGAACTTTCCCCTCGGTCGGCTCTTCTTCGCCGAGTAGGATTTTGAGCAGCGTCGTTTTCCCGCAACCATTCGGCCCCAGGATTCCCAGGCGTTTTCCGCGTTTGATGTCGAAGCTGAGATCTTTGAACAGCATGTTATCGCCGTAACTCTTGCTGAGATCTTCGGCATGAAAGACGACATCGCCGGAGCGCGACACATCGCCGAAGCGGATACTCGGCCCGCTGACTTTCGTCGGCTTGTCGGTGCGTTCGATCTTGTCGAGCGACTTCATCCGCGACTGAGCCTGCTTCGCCAGTTGGCCGTAATGCGTGCGGCGAATGTAATCTTCTTGCTTCTCGATGTACTCTTTTTGCGCGACGTATTCTTTCATCACGCGGTCGTATTTTTCGTCGCGAAGCCGGACGTATTGCGAGTAGTTGCCGGGATACGCGGTGATTTTCCGTTCGTGCAATTCGATGACGCGGTTGCAGACTTTATCCAGAAAGAACCGGTCGTGGCTGATGACGATCATGCCCTGCGGTTGCCGCGACAGATACTCTTCGAGCCAGCGCGTTGTCGCGATATCCAGGTGGTTACTCGGTTCGTCCAAGAGCATGACATCGGGTGCCGCGAGCAGCATCTTCGCGAGGAGCAACCGGCGTTGCTGCCCGCCGCTGAACGTGTCGATGGCGCGGTGATAATCGGCTTCGAGGAACCCGAGGCCCGATAGCACTTCCTCGACGCGGTTATCGAGCGTGTACGCGCTCTGCGTTTCGAGGAGTTCGTGCAATCGGTCGTACTGCGCGGCGAGTTGTTTGCGTTCGGATTCGACCGTGACCACCGCCAGGAGTTCGGCGACGCGAACGAATTCGTCTTGTGCGGCAATCAGTTCGTCGAACGCGGATTTCGCTTCTTCAAAAATCGTGCGACCGGCGGGGAACTCGGCGACTTGACTGAGTAGATTCATCCGCGAACCGGCGTGGAGTTGCACCTTGCCGACGTCGAGCAAAATCGGATCGACGATCGACTGCAAGAGTGTGGTTTTGCCCGCGCCGTTGGGGCCGACGAAGCCGACGCGGTCGCCGGTGTGGATTTCGAACGACACCTCTTCGAATAGCGGCGTGGAATCGTAACCGCGACTTAAATTCGTGCAAGACAGCAGCAGCATGGCGTCGCCTGTGGGAAACTCAACCGGACTCTGCGGTAGATTTTATGGCGCGGCCCGGCGAAACCGAGACGGCGCGAATTCTCCGCTCGCCCTGCACTCGGTCTACCGTGGCGGATAAGATGCCCGAATGATGACGAGCACTATCGGTTGGGACGAATACCCGCCAGCGGCGTTTTGCGGCGGGGCCGTCACCGTTGGCAATTTCGATGGAGTGCATCGCGGGCATGTGGCGCTCGTGGAGCGTGCCAAAGCGTGGGCGCAAATCGTACACGGGCCGACGGTTGCCGTCACCTTCGACCCTGCCCCCGCGAACGTGCTTTTTCGCGGTGCCACGAAGCCGCCGATCTCGACGCTGACAGATCGTTCAGCGCTTCTGCTGGCCGCCGGCGCGGATCGCGTGTTGATTCTCCGCACCGATGCCCGGCTGCTTTCGCTTAGCCCCGAAGCCTTTTTTGAAGACATCCTCGTGCGGCAGATCGACGCGAAGGCGATGGTCGAAGGCGCGAACTTCCGCTTCGGGCGCAGTCGCCTCGGCGACACCGGCACATTGCGGGCACTCGGCGCGGCGGTGGGAATCCCGTTCGAGGAAGTCCCCCCCGTAACCGTGAGCGGCGAAGCCGTTTCGAGTAGCCGCGTGCGTGCGGCGCTGTTCGGCGGCGATGTGCAGACGGCGGCGGACCTTCTCGGACGACCGTACCGTTTGGCGGGCGTAGTGGTGAGCGGGGCGAAGCGAGGCCGCACCATCGGCTTCCCTACCGCGAACCTGGACCGCATCGAAACGCTGATCCCCGGCGAAGGTGTCTACGCCGTGCGCGCGATCATCGACGGCCAAAGTTGGCCCGCCGCCGCGAACATCGGCCCGAACCCCACTTTCGGCGAAAACGCACGCAAAATCGAGATCCACCTCATCGGCTTCAGTGGCGATATTTACGACAAAACATTAGCCGTCGAATTCGTGGTGCGGCTGCGCGAAACGCGCCCCTTCGAAGGCGTGACGGCGCTAATCGAACAACTCCACGCCGACGTCGCGCAAGCGAAGCGAATTTTATCCGAAGACGCGAGATGAACCTGACACGTTTCTGCCTCACCGCGTGTAAGAATCTGGCCTGTCGTTTGCTACTAATGTATCGCCCCTTTTCAGGAGACTCGATGTCAACGAATGCTTATGCTGCGCAATCTGCCTCCAGCCCGCTCGCGCCGTTCGCGATTGAACGACGCAAACCACTGCCGACCGATGTCGCGATCGACATTTTGTTTTGCGGTGTCTGCCACTCGGATTTGCACCAAGCCCACAACGACTGGAAGGGCACCACTTACCCGATCGTCCCTGGCCACGAGATCGTTGGCCGTGTGAAATCGGTCGGCAGCGCCGCAACGAAGTTCAAAACGGGCGACCTCGTTGCCGTCGGCTGCATGGTCGATTCGTGCCGAACATGCGCGAGTTGTGCCCGTGGCCTCGAGCAGTATTGCGAAAAGAATTGCACCTACACGTATAACGGCACC
>JANXNT010000479.1 GCA_025353985.1 Limnoglobus sp. | reverse complement strand
CAACGCCCTCCAACCGGAGGTTACTCATGGCTCTTTCCGCTACGCAAATTGCCGACCAGAAGAAGCAAGTCGAAGAACTGCTCGGCACGGTCGACAAACTCGGCTTCGCGAAGTCGCTGTTCTTCGGCAAAATCCGCGCCGACCTGATGTTCCCGTACCCGACGTTGCCGCCCGAAAAGCGTGCCATTGCCGATGTCGCCGCCGCGAAAGTGCGTGCCTTCGCCGATGCCCACATCGACGCAGCGGCCATCGATCGCGATGCACGGATTCCCGATTCGGTGATCGACGGTTTAGCCCAACTCGACGTCTACCGCATGACGCTGCCAACCGAGTTCGGCGGCCTCGGTTTCAACCAGCAACAGTACCTAAAAGTGATGGAAATCCTCGGCGGGCACTGCGCCAGCACGGCGGTTTTCGTCAATGCACACCACAGTATCGGTTGCCGGGCGCTCGTGCTTTTCGGCACGAAGGAACAACAGGCGAAGTGGTTGCCAGGCTTGCTCGATGGCTCGAAACTGTGTGCGTTCGCGCTCACCGAACCCGAAGCGGGTTCCGATGCGGGGAACGTGCAAACGACCGCCACCCCGACCGACGATGGCACCGCGTACGTGCTCAACGGCACCAAGCATTACATCACGAATGGCGGCATCGCGCACGTGCTCACGGTGATGGCCCGCACGCCTGATGGCAAAGGCGGTAGCAAGGTGTCTGCGTTCCTCGTCACGCCCGATTTGCCTGGTTTTGAAGTGATCGAAGCCCGTGCCGCGAAGTGTGGCATCCGTGGCACCGCAACGGGTAAGATCCGCTTCACGAACATGCGCGTGCCAAAAGAGAACGTCCTCGGCCCACTCGGACGCGGGTTGCAAGAGGCACTAACGGTGCTGAATTTTGGCCGCACCACGTTCGGCGCGACGTGTACGGGGCACGCGAAAGTCTGCCTGAACGCGATGTCCCAACATGCGAAGTCCCGCAAGCAATTTCAGCAAACGCTCAGCGAATTCGAACTGGTGAAGAAGAAGATCGCGTTCGCCGCCGCACATGCGTTCGCGATGGAAGCGACGACCGCGCAGTGTGCCGCTCTCATCGATCGCGGTGCCGATGATTACATGCTGGAAACCGCTATTTTGAAGGTGTTTGCGACCGAACATCTCTGGACGATCGTCAACGACACGTTGCAGGTGTACGGTGGCAAAGGCTACTTCTGCGATCAACCCGTGGAACGCTGGATGCGCGACGCTCGCATCAACACCATCGGCGAAGGCGCGAACGATGTGCTGAAGGCGTTCATCGCGGTTGTCGGTTGTCGCGCACCCGGCGAATACCTCAAAAACCTGCGTGACGACCTCACGCACGGTCGCTGGAGCCTCGGCAAGATCGGCGCAG
>JANXNT010000430.1 GCA_025353985.1 Limnoglobus sp. | reverse complement strand
CCCATGCTCGCCGCATCCCGCATTTGTGCCGCCGCTGCCGTCGCGTTACTTGCGATAGCTGGCATCCTCCACTTCACTACGACGGAAGAGCCGCCGATAGGGAAGGCGATTACCGTACACGATGGCAACCGGGACATTGGCACGCTGGCCGTCGGCGAACACATGATCCCCTTCCGCATCGCAAATGCGTCCTCGTTGCCGCTACGCGTCATCGGGATGGGCGAAGTCTGACACGAAAAAGTTTGCTTCGGTTCGAAGCTCCACGAACAGATTCCCATCCCGGCGCATAGCGAGATTCAATATGAATGCGATCTCAAAATCAAAAAGTCTGGCGAGTTCGAGTGTCCGCTCGTCGTTTACCTTGAAGACGGGGGCATTCGCACCGTCACGCTCACCGTCCGCGGCGTCGGGAAATAGACCGGCCTTCACGCTCATCGAGTTGCTCGTCGTCATTGCGATCATTGGCATTCTCGTTGGTTTAGTGCTTTCTGCGGTGCAGAACGTCCGGCAGTCGGCGGCGCGGCTCGATTGTCAGAACCGCCTGAAGCAACTCACACTCGCTTGCCATAACTACCACGACAGCCGCGGCACGTTACCTCCGGGGCACCGCTCGCCGACACACCCCGATCGCATGCCGTTCACCGGTTGGCCGATCTCGATTTTGCCCGAAATCGAGCAAAATGGCCTCGAAAGCCTCGCGCGAAACGCATTTCTCATCTCGGCGATTCCGTTCGTCGATCCACCGCACACGGCGTTCCACACCGTTGTAACCGCGTTCACGTGCCCCGCCGACGACCGCACCCGCAGCCCGCAGATCGATCCCGCCACGGGCAAACCGGTTGCATTGCTCAGCTACCAGGGAGTTAGCGGAACCCAGTCGAGCAAGAAAGACGGTCTGCTGTATCAAAACAGTCGGCACCGGTTGCTCGATGCCACCGATGGTACCAGCAACACGCTGTTGCTCGGCGAACGTCCACCGAGCCACGACTTCCGTTTCGGCTGGTGGTACGCGGGTTTGGGGCAGGCCGGCAGCGGTTCGGCGGACATGGTCTTGGGAGTGCGCGAACCGAACCTGCTGCCTATTTTCAGCGGGTCGCCGTGCGGGCCAGGCAACTATCCATTCATGGCCGCGAGTGGCTTCCGCGACCCGTGCGGTATGTTCCACTTCTGGAGTCCGCACAGTGGCGGTGCCAACTTCGGCTTCGCCGACGGCAGCGTCCGCTTTCTGACGTACTCCGCGAACGACATCATGCCCGCGCTCGCTACCCGAGCCGGCGGCGAGGTCGTGGAACAACCTTGAGAGTGTTCGCTATCCAATCGCAATACCGATTTCGCGGAGCCATTTCATGTCCGGTAGGCCGTAGGGGCGGAATTTCTCGGGGCGTTCGAGGTCTTCTTGTACGAAGAGGGCGCGGGTGCGGCCGAGGCGGCTGGCGGCGGGGGTGTCGATGAGCGTGCTCGAATCGGTTGCGCTCATCTGGAACAACACGCGCTGGCTGAATTCCTTGAGCGCCTGTCGTTCGAGTGCGCGCGTGAGGTTCGTCAGCGAGTCGCACCAGACGATCGCGTGAATGCCGACTGTGGGGCCGTCCTTGAGGATCGTCGCGAGGAGTTCCCCGGCGGCTTTCGGTTGATCGCTTTTGCGGCCGTATCCGAAGTCGTCGTCGGCTTTTCGCAGTTCGCGGAAGCGGTGCAACCCCTGCACTAACAAGAAGCGCGGAACCCGCTCGGCACTGACACCCTGCTGTCGGCGTTCGATCTCTTGCGCGAGTGCGGATAGCGCGTTCGCCATGCCCGCACGGTCAATACTGGCATCGGGGTAGCCGAGCGATGCGGCGACTTTTCGCAGATAGTCGGCATGGTCGGAATCGTCGGGCGTGCCATCGAGTACGGTGAACAAACCGGGCAATTTGACCTGTACCGCAAGGCTCGCCATCGCGGTGGCCATCAATGCGAGTGCGGATTCTTCTTGCTGGCCGATCAGCAATACGTTCGCGCCCGATTGCATTCGGAACGCCGCCGAGGTCGGGTCTTTGATCGCCACCGCGTCGCCGAACCACGCGACGGGCACGCGCACTTCCGCTTTCGTTTTCAATGCGTCCGCAAGCAAGCGATTGTTCTGCACTTCGGCCGCGATGTTGCCTTCGAACACGAGGGGCGGTGGGTATTTGCCGTTCGCGCGGTTGCGGATGTCCGTAAGTAATGTTTCGCGGCGATCTTCGTCGAGCCAGACGACCTGGAACGGATCGTTGCCTTCGACGAGGCCGTTCGCGTCGTTGTAAATCGCCTCGCCGGGGCGGGACAGCAACCGGGCCGCGTTGTTGTCTTTGCTAAGAATCAATTGCGCGTCGGCATCGCTACATTGCAGCGCGATCCGCACCGCCATCTGGTCGATCGTGCTGCGTGCGAGCGAGTACGCCCCGCCGAGCGTTTGCGAACCGAGCAGCACGTGCAACCCGAACGCCCTGCCCTGCCGCACGAGGCGATCGAGCAGCAGCGCGGACTCTTGCGAGAGCTTGTCGTCTTCGACGAAAAATTCTTGAAACTCATCGACGATGAACAAGATTCGCGGCACCGCGAGCGAGCTGCCGATCGACTTCAGATAGTCGCGGTAACCTTCGAGATCGTTGGCACCGGCAGCGCGGAAACGGTCGCCACGGTCGCGTAGTTCGGCGTCCAGCCGTTGCAACACGCTGAGGCCGAACTCGCGTTCGCTCTCGATCGCAATCACCCGTGCGTGCGGCAACAGGCTCGTCGCATACGCGCGGAATTCGACGCCTTTCTTGAAGTCGATCAGGTACAGTTCGGCTTCATCCGGGCTGTAAATCAAGGCCAGGTTCGTGATCATCGCGTGAAGTAGCGTTGACTTACCCGACCCGGTTTTGCCCGCGATGAGCGCATGTTGTGCGGTGCCACGCCCGAGCATGAGCATCTGTCGCTTAGTGGCACCGGCACGGCCAATCGGGATGTCGAAACCCTTCGCGGTGCTGCCAGTCCAGATCGCATCTTTGTTCGGCATGATGAAATCGAACGGCACCTCGACCCGCGCCGCCGAGCGACTTGCTTCGCCGATGCGACGGATCGTGGCCGCCACGGTTGCGCCGTCGGGCGGGGTGTCGAGCGTCAGTGGGAATACCGCGAGTTCTGGTTCGAGCGGGACGAACTTGCCGTCCTTTTCTACGAGATTGAACGCGACTTGTTCGAGATCGGCGAGGCGGAAATCGCGTGGCAGACCGGCCTTAGTATCGACGCTGACGAGCGTACAAACGCCACACGCAGGGCCGCTACTCATGATGCTAATCAGGCGGCGTGCGGTGTCAGGCGTGAAGTTCGTTGGGAAGTTCGCAACTACCAAAACGCGGTACGGCTCGGCGAC